>JASFIA010000298.1:0-4372 GCA_050122915.1 Desulfobacterales bacterium
CGAGAGTGACGGCTCCGCCGTCGGATCCGCGAGGAGAGGACAGCCGGATGACGGACGCCCAAAACCACATCGCCGATTCCTACGGGGTCCCCGTCGGTGGGCGGGCGCCTCGCTGGGGTCGCCAATTGGCAGTCGAAGCGGCTTGGCACGCCCTTGCGACCGTTGGCTGTTTCTGGCTATTGCTGAAGGTCATACCGGTGACCGGGGCGATAGGGTGGCTTGTGATGGCGGTCACCGTCCTGATCTGGGTCCACGTCTGCCTTCGCCGGCAGTCGAAGGTCCTTCGGCCGGCGGTAGCCGCCGGTTCTCAGACGGCGCTTGGAGGCGCGAACCGTCTGACTCTGGCCAGAGGACTGCTCGTGTCCTGTCTAGCAGGGTTTCTTCTGGTCCCCGACAGCCTCCTAATGGGCCAGGGCCGCATACTCGCCTGGTTGCCTTCCGTGATTTATCTCTCAGCGGCGCTTCTGGACGGAGTCGATGGCATCTGGGCTCGCCGCAGGGGTCAGGTGACCGACCTGGGCCGGAAGCTCGATACGGAGATGGATGCCCTGGGGCTCCTGGTGGCATCGGCCCTGGGGGTATCCCTGAACCGCCTGCCGGTGGCCTATTTGGCAGCAGGAGCAGCGTATTATCTCTTCCATCTCGGTATCTGGCGGCGGCACGCCAATGGCCTCCCTGTCCTCGATTTGCCTTTCCGCCCCTTTGCCCGCACCGTCGCCGGCCTTCAGATGGGGTATGCGGGTGTGGCGCTGATGCCCCTATTCCCAGCTGATTTTGTCGGCCTTGCCGGATATTGCTTTTTGCTGCCTCTATTGACAGGATTTGTCTGGGACTGGTGGGTGGTGAGCGGCCGATCGTCCCAAAGCGTCCCTCACCGAACCCTCTCATGGTGCCGGCGTTTGTCCCGCTGGCTGCCCCTGCTGTGCAGGGGGATTCTTCTGCTCTTTGCGATGCCGGTGATCCAATCGCTTTCCTGGGTATTCCCGGTGTCCTGGTCTCTCGTCTGGTGGGTGCTTTGCGTTCTGATGGTTCTCGGCACGGCGGGTCGGCTATCGGGCCTGCTTTCCGCCTGTCTGCTGGGTCTGTCCACCCCGGGAGGCGAGTCTTCACCCGAAACGATGCTGGTTTTCAGCGCCTCGCTCATGCTATTGGTCTTCGGTACCGGGGGATGGTCCTGCTGGGAGCCTGAAAACCGGGTCCTGGCACTGCCGTTCGGAGCCAGGACATGAGATCGAGACGGTCAGGTGACGACGGATTCCAACCCCGGCTATCGGTTTTCCCACCGGGGGGTGCATCCATGGATGCTCGCAGCATAACAGCTGTCATTCGCGGTTGGCGGTGGTCTCGCTATCTATACCTGGCGGCTGCCGGGGCAGTGGTCGCCGGCTGCTGGGTAACCCTTTCCGCGGTGGATGTCCGAAGGGCGCTGAGGGCGGTGGCCGGGATCGATGCCGCCGGACTGGTCCTGCTCATTGCCGTCAATGTCGGGATCCTTGCATCCATGTCCCTTCGATGGCATTTGATGCTCCGTCGCCTGGGGAGGCCGGTCTCGCTGATTCAACTGGCTCTGTGCCGCATTGCGGCCAACAGCATCAGCTATCTGACGCCGGGCCCCCAGTTCGGGGGAGAACCCTTCCAAATCCACTATCTGGTCCGGTTCCACGGTTCCCCTGTCGCGGCCGCCACGGCATCCGTGACCACGGATCGAATGATAGAACTTCTTGGCAATTTTCTTTTCTTGGCTGTGGGAAGCGCTTTTGCCATCCACCACCGCGCTTCCTGGGAAGGCCCCGTCTGGCTCACCGGTGCAGCCCTCGTTTCGGTGATGGTGACGGTGGCCGTCTATCTCTGCCTGCTCTGGGCGGGTGCGGCTCCGCTCTCGGGCGTCATGGGTCGAGTGTATTCCAAGCATGACCCCCATTGCCGCCGGGCTGTTTTCTCGGCCTGGCTCGGCGCCGTCGAATCCAATGCCACCCGGATCCTCCGCCAGCCGTTTAGTGTGCTGGCGGGCTATGCCTTGGTGGCCCTCTTTCACTGGATCGGCATACTGGGGGAACTGTGGCTGATATATGCCGTCCTGGGGCTGCCCTTGGGCGGATGGGCGCTTCTTTCCCTGGCAGTGGCTGCGAGGCTCGCCTTCCTGATGCCGATCCCAGGTGCTTTGGGGGCCCTCGAAGCCAGCCAAATGGTGGCCCTCTATGGATTGGGTATGGAGCCCGCCATTGGGCTGGCCGCCTGTCTCATCATGCGGGCGAGAGATCTGATACTGGTGGCGTCCGGTTCCGGGCTGGCCGCTTTCTGGTTTTGCAGAGGAGCCGATTCTTCTGCCGACCCGGATCGCCCCTAATCGATGGATGCCAAAACCAGGGCGCCGGGGGAAAACGGAGCTTGACACGGCACACCGACAGGAGAGCGATGACACTCCCCATTCACAGCATCGATGATCTCGAAAAGGTCTTGTCCGCCGGCTCACCCGATCAACGGTCGACGGGTAGGCCTTTCGTGACGGTTTCCTATGCACAAAGTATCGACGGCAGCATTGCCACCAAGGACCGCCGACCCCTTCGCCTCAGCGGAGAGGCCTCGATGGTGCTCACCCATCGGCTTCGGGCCGCTTGCGACGGGATCCTGGTCGGCATCGAGACCGTCATTGCCGACGATCCTCAACTGACGGTCCGAAAGGTCCGGGGGAGCAATCCCCAGCCCATCGTCTTGGACACCCGGCTGCGAACCCCTCTATCCTCGAAGCTTCTGGGCCGAAGAGACTGCCGTTCATGGGTGGCCTGCTCACCGAAAATGACGTCACCGGCGCGCGAAGGCGATGTCCTGCGAAAGGGGGCGGCGCTGATTCACTGCGACCTGGATGCCAGGGGTCGAATCGACCTTCACCACCTCATGGGAATGATCAAAAAGAAAGGAATCAGCAGCCTGATGGTCGAAGGGGGCGCCAGGGTGATCACCAGTTTCATCCTCGCCCGCTTGGTTGACCTTTTCGTCATCACCATCTCCCCGAGGCTGGTGGCAGGGCTTCAAGTTCTTGAGCCCCCTCGGGCCAGATCCAACGGGGCCCTCGCTCTGGCGGACATCTATTACGAGCAGATGGGTACGGACATGGTGATCTGGGCCTTGCCCGACTGGAGCGGTCCATGAACCGGCTTTGCGCCGTCATTGACAAGCCCCTGGAAGTGACCGTGGAGGCTGGCCCGGTTCCCGAACCGGGGAGTGGTGAGGTGCGGGTCGACGCCCGGCTGTCCGCCATCAGTTCAGGAACCGAGATGCTGGTTTTCGAGGGGCGGTGCCCGGAGAACCTGGCCGTGGACGACGCCATCGACTCCCTTTCCAAGGGCGGGTTTCACTACCCCATTCGCTACGGCTACAGTTCAGTGGGCGTGGTATCGGCGGCTGGTGCGGGGGTTGACCCGGCTTGGGTCGGTCGTCGGGTGTTCGCCTTCCACCCCCATGAAAGCCACTTCACCCTTCCGACCGAATCACTGATCCGGATTCCGGACGGCATTGCCGACGACGATGCGGTGTTCCTGGCCGGTATGGAGACCGCCGTCAACCTGGTCATGGACGGCCGTCCGGTCATCGGGGAGACCGTTGTGGTGCTGGGTCTGGGAGTGATTGGATTGCTAACGGTCTCCCTTTTGGCACGGTTTCCTTTGGCTTGTCTCGTCGGCATCGACCAGCTGAAATCAAGGCGCGAGGCGGCTATGGAGGTGGGTGCCCACGTGGTGGGCACGGGATCTGGCAGTCACGGGGACGGGGACCGCCGCGGGAAACCGGAATATTGGAAAGACGGTGCCGATCTCGTCGTCGAGCTGACGGGCAGCCCCGTCGGCCCCAACCTGGCCGTGGGCTGGTGCGGTTTTTCTTCCCGGGTCGTTCTCGGATCCTGGTATGGAAGGGACACCACGCCCCTCTCCCTGGGTGGGCGGTTTCATCGGGATCGCGTCCGCATATTCTCAAGCCAAGTGAGCACCGTGGACCCGGCGTTCAGCGGGCGCTGGACCAAAGACAGACGCTTTGCCGTCGCCTGGCAGATGATCGGCGCGGTCCGCCCCTCACGATGGGTCTCCCACCGGTTCTCGATCCGTGACGCCCAAAAAGCCTACGATCAGATCGCCCGCAGGCCGGAGGATACCCTGGGCGTTGTCTTTGAGTATGGCGAAGGGGAGGGCGGCAGTCATGGGGATTGATATCTTTTTGCCGCCGGAAGTCGCTGCCGCTCGGTTGCTGTGTCTCAGGGTTGCCGTGGTGGCGACGGTCGTTCTTCAGACCCTTGTTCTGATCCGGATGCCGGTGCCGAGCCCTGTCTCGATCCACCGAGCCCGCGGCGGTGGAGCGCGCATCATGGCCCACGGCCTCTTTT
>JASFIA010000299.1:0-4344 GCA_050122915.1 Desulfobacterales bacterium
CATTGTTTTCAACCGGATAAATGCCGGTGAGCGACAGGGAGGGGTGTGAAGCGATGGCCTTTTCAAACAAAAACGTATAAAATTCGGCGGTAAAACGACATTTTTGTATGGACCCGATTTGCCCTAAATTGTCACACAGAATCAAGGGCATCAATGTCCCTACGTCATCCTGGTTCCGGCCGTTTTACCGAAAAATTGATGCGAAATCAAGACCGTAGAAAACAGGCACCCGTCCACCGGCGTTCGTGCGGGAGAGGACCCGCCGGGGGCTCATCTTGCACGAAGGGCCGGACTGTGGTGAAATGCCCCTAAGGATGCACATCGATCGGAGATACAATGCCCCATCCGTTGAAGCCAGACCCCGTTCCCACCGGCCCGGCAGAGAGCCCATCATGATTCCCGATGTCCCCTCCGAACTTGAGGCCCTCTCCCGGAAGCGGTGGTCGGCTTACAAGGCGGCTGCAGCGGCCGGCAACGTCGTTTGCCGTGATGACGGCGGTGCCGCGAAGGAGATGCGGCGGGTTTTCGCTCTAAGCGAGTTTATTGCCGTCAGCTGCCGCAACCAGCCCGATCTTCCAGGAATCCTATTCGGCGAGGGGGGAGGGTTGGATAAGCCTCGAACCCGTGAGGACTATCGGTGCCGTCTTCGAGGGACCCTCGAGACCATTGACCGGACTCCGGGTCCGATTGTCGAGGAACCGGGTGTGCCGGAACCGCTGGGGGAGGCCTTGCGCCGATTCCGTCGGGTGGAAATGGTGAGAATCGCCTGGCGGGATCTGACCGGCCGCAGTCAACTGGAAGGCGTTCTCGGGGAGTTGTCCGCCTTGGCCGATGTTTGCATCGACGACACCCTCGCCCTGCTCCATGACGCCTTTTGTTCCGTACTCGGCGTACCGGCCGGCAAGTCCGGCAACCCCGTTAGGCCCGTTGTCATCGGCATGGGAAAGCTCGGCGCCGAAGAGCTCAATTTTTCCTCGGACGTGGACCTCGTTTTCGCCTACCCGGAAGCAGGCCATACGCCCAGCGGCATCGGCACCGATGACTTTTTTTCCCGCCTGTTTCGAAAGCTGATCAAAGTCCTTGGGCACCAGACCGCCCACGGTTTTGTCTTCCGTATTGACACGAACTTGAGGCCATTCGGCGAAGGGGGCCCCCTGGCTTCCAGTTTTACGGCCATGGAGCACTATTATCAGACGCAAGGACGGGAGTGGGAGCGGTACGCATGGATCAAGGCCAGACCGATCGCCGGCAGCCTTGGGGCCGGCCGACAGCTTCTTGAACTGCTGAAGCCCTTTGTCTATCGCCGCTACCTCGATTACGGCATGTTCGAGGCCTTGAGGGAGATGAAGCGGAAAATTGCCATCGAGGTGCGCCGAAACGACATGGAACGCAATATCAAGCTTGGAGCCGGGGGCATTCGGGAGGTGGAATTTTTTGGACAGATTTTTCAGCTGATTCGGGGAGGTGTGGCCCCCGGTCTTCAAAAACGGGGGATTCTTGACGTTCTCGATGAACTGGTCAAGGAATCCTGTATCCAAGAGAGGGTCAAGGACGAACTGGCAGACGCCTACCGATTTCTGCGGGTTGTTGAAAACCGTCTCCAATCCGACGCAGACCGGCAAACCCACGATTTGCCGGGGGATGCCCCGGGTCTGGCCCGCCTGACAGAGGCCATGGGGTTTCCCGACATCTCCTCCTTTGAAGCGGAACTTTACCACCACCGACAGAGGGTTCACCACCATTTTTCAAAACTGCTGGAGTCGGAGGAAACGGAATCGAAGCGAACCTCCGAAGACCCGGACGCGCCGCCGGATTTGATCGGCATCTGGGACGGAAGCCTTGATGAAGGGGCGGCGCTGGAAAGGCTCGATGCCATCGGAATCCGCCCTCCGGAGGATAGCTACCGGCTGCTGCGTGACCTTCATCGCCAGTCCATGCGTCCATCACGCAGCGGGGGGGGGCTGCAGCGGCTGGGGCGGCTGGTGCCCATGCTGATCGCCTCCGCCGCCCGTTCCGACCACCCTGGAGCGGTCTTACGCCGGCTGATCGATCTTGTGAAAGGCATTCGCCGGCGCACCAATTACCTGGCGCTTCTGATCGAAAACCCCACGGTCATTGATCATCTGGTCCGACTCTCTGACGCCAGTTCCCTCATCGCCTCCTTTGTCGCCCGGCATCCGGTTCTACTCGACGAATTTCTCGACCCCCGCACCCTCTACGCTCCTCCCGGGCGTGAAGAGCTGATCGAAGAGCTCAAGAAACGGCTTGCGTTTCTGTCACCCGAAGAGTTGGAAGAGCAAATCGAGGAAATCTGCATCTTTCGTCAAGGTCACAGCCTTCGGATCGCCGCCGCGGATGTCACAGAGACCCTGCCCTTGATGCGGGTCAGCGATCATCTCTCGGACCTGGCGGAAATTGTTGTTGCCGAGGTGCTCGACTTGGCATGGACGCACCTGGAGGCACGCCACGGGGTGCCCTCGACCGGAAAAGGGCCGGTGGCGACCGGAGAGGGCTTTGCGGTCATCGCTTTCGGAAAACTCGGCGGTCTGGAGCTGGGCTACGGTTCCGATCTCGATCTGGTGTTCCTCCATGGTGCCTCGATCGAGGACGCCACCGACGGCCCCCTTCCCATCGATGCGCCCCAGTTCTATTCCCGGCTGGGGCAACGGATGATTCATATTTTGACCACCCACACCCGTGCCGGGAAAATTTACGAAGTGGATATGCGGTTGAGGCCGAGCGGCAACTCAGGGCCTCTGGTCAGCAATATCGCCGCCTACCAAACCTATCTGTCCGAGAAAGCATGGACATGGGAGCATCAAGCCCTGATTCGGGCCCGATCCGTCGCCGGGGACCCTGAACTGTGCCAGGCATTCGAAGCCGTTCGACGACAGGTGCTCGCCGCCCCCCGCCAAGCAGGCCCCCTCCGGGAAGAGGTCGCCGAGATGAGGGAGCGGCTTCGGGCTCAGAAGGGCGATACCATTCAGGGCCATTTCGATCTGAAGCAGGGAACCGGGGGCATCGTCGACATCGAATTTCTCGTCCAATTTCTCGTCTTGAAAAACGGTCATGACTTCCCCTCCATGCTTCGGTGGCCGGACAACGTCCGGTTGCTCGAAAGCCTGGTGGAAGCCGAACTGATTGACCACGGGACCGCTATTTTCTTGAAGGACGCCTATTTGACCTACCGCAGCGCCGCCCACCGATTGAGCCTGATGGAGAAACCGGCCTTCGTCGAAGACGGCCAGTTCACCGACATCCGGCACCGGGTTGCGGAGATTTATACCCGGTTCATGTCCCCTTGACACCTCTTGCGCCATCGGGTTGTGACCGACGGCATGCACTCCCCCGCCCGAAAGCCGGCTCCTAAGGCGCACCGCTCGACGCAGGCGTCAAATAATTACATTATCGGTTTTTATATCATCACATTTTACGTAATTGTCATTTAAATGCCATTCCCACGGGCTGTGACCCGGTTGAAGAGTTCCGGCTAACCACAACTTATTATTCATGTTAACAATAAGTTGTTCAAACAACAGGCGCCAATGTCACCATTTGGCACAATTACTGATAGTCTCTGTCCCAACCAGGATCCACCATGCAACCGAACGGATGAAAGGACAGACTCCCATGAACAAGATCGAAGCCATTATCAAGCCCTTCAAGCTCGATGACGTAAAGTCCGCTCTAAACGGTATCGGGGTCAAAGGCATGACTGTCAGCGAGGTGAAGGGTTACGGCCGTCAGAAGGGTCACACGGAAACCTTTCGCGGTGCGGAGTACCAGGTGGAATTCGTGCCGAAGATCCGAATTGACGTGGTGGTCGACGACGACCTTACCGATACGGTGGTTTCCATGATCACCCAAACCGCATCCTCGGGAAAAATCGGCGACGGAAAGATCTTTGTCCTTCCGGTCGGCAATGCCGTCCGCATTCGAACCGGAGAAACCGGGCGGGAGGCCCTCTAACCGCCAAATCGTCTCATCGCGGAACCCTCTTCGCTCCCGATTGCCATACCGGCACCCGACGGTTGGGTGCCACCTCCTTACCTCCTGATGCCGGGCCCGCTCCTGGGCCCGGCACCCCCCTCCGCCTCCAAGACCGGGATACCCGATAGGCTGCGTCGGCGGCGGGCCGCCGCTGTTGCCGATGGCACAAATCCAGTGTTGACATCGCCAAATACTAACGCTAAGGAGGGGCCGTCGAGCAGCCGGCGATAGGGGAGATCCATGGAAAAGCTGATTATCACGGTGGCCCTCACCGGTAATGTGCCGACCCAAGGCATGAATGCCGCCTTGCCGGTCACCGCCGAAGAGATTGCCGATGACATCCGCCGCTGCTCC
>JASFIA010000300.1:0-4343 GCA_050122915.1 Desulfobacterales bacterium
CTGAACGGACTCGAACGCTCTCCTGGCCAGCGGGTCGCCCAGCTCGCTGATCTTGACGAGCCGATCCGGTTTTCCGGTGGCCTCCCCATTGAACCGCAGCATATCGATGTCCGGGAACGCAATGACGTCCCCGTTCTGATTCAATATAAACGCCCGCCCGCTTTTCCCGATCCGCAGCTTGCCAATAAAGGTGGACAGCCGATCGATTTCGATATCGACGCCGACCACCCCGTTGAGCCGTTGGTCCGGGGAAAAGGTCGGGCCGGCGATGGTGATGCCCGGCTTCCTGGAGGTAAAGAAGATATAGGGGTCCGTCCATACGATTCGCTCCTCTTCGACCGCCCCAACATACCAGGGACGGGCTCTTGGGTCGTAGGGGTCGCCCTGGATGCGGGTCGATGCAATCCTTTGATGTTGGGCATTTCTCCAAATCAGTCGGGTTTGCTTCCCGGCATCCGAGTGCACGGTTATCTTGGTTCGAAACCCGCCGTCCACTTTGCTGTTGTCGCGACGGACATCAAAAAAATCCCCATTGGGCTCCCCGAAGTAGATGCCTGCAAACTGAGGATTGACAGTGAGTTGATCGAAAAAATATCTCTCGAGGTCGGCATACTCACTGGGGGATTTCTTGCCGACCACATTTGCCGACAGCAGACGTCTGGTCAGGTGCGCGGCCCCTTGGGCATTGGCCAGGTGTTTCTGGGATTGCTCCATGGCCAAATCGGCAATGTTATCCATGATGTCTCGGGCATGAGCCATAAGGATTCTCTGAGATGACAGGTAGGCGGTGGAAATGGTAGTAATCTGGGTCGCCCATATCATGAGGAGAAGCCCCGATATCAGGGCCCAGCGGATGGATATTCTCATAGTGCCAGTATCTCCGGTCTGGTGGCGGTGCGGGCATTGGCCGGACGGTCGAAGGCCCCTCAGGGTTGGGGCCGAATGACGAGTGATTACTATGGAAGAAAATGGGGTGTCAACCGAGGGCGGCAAAACCCGATCGCATCGGGCCCCATGAGGGCCGCCGTCGTCGCAAGGGTTATGAACGGGGCCCGCAGCCTTCCGGAGGACCATCTGTCATGACCACGTCACTATCGTCCGATGAGATTCGCCGAATCGATGCCGTTTTCGAGGCAGCCGCCGCCCACGGTAGGTGGAGCCTCTATGAACACGAGGTTTACCGCATTCTCGATCTGTTGGGTCTGCCGACCCCCTTCCGCATATTTCTCCCGGCCCACGGCCGGATCGAACCGGATATGTTGAAGCGATTCTCGACGGAAAGAATCGTCCTCAAAGCAGCAGCCAGGAACCTGACTCACAAGCACAAGGTCGGCGGTGTAAAGATCGTCTTCAAGGATCTCGATTTCATCCGATTCACCGCCGACCGAATGGGATCGAATTTGAGGACCTCCGGCTACCGGGTGGAAGGTATCCAACTGACCGAATGGATCGATTATTCGAAAGACCTGGGAAACGAAGTCCTTCTCGGGTTCCGGGAAAGCGATGCATTCGGGCCCGTCATCTCTTTCAGCAAAGGCGGAACGGATGCCGAGCATTTTGCAAAGCATTTTTCCTCCCCCAACCTCATTTTGGCGCCCATCGACCGCCTCTGGGCCGAAGCATTGCTGAATTCCACTCACATCCGGGAAAAGTACGATGCCGAAGGCCGAAAGGACGATGTCGGCAAAATCGTCACTGCAGGACTTGCCTTCAGCCGCCTCGCCGCCGCCTTTTCCGACTCGTTGCCCGGCGAAAGCCGCTTTACCATTCAAGAATTCGAGGTCAACCCGTTTGTATTCGACCCGCGGGGCCAGTTTATCGCACTGGACGGTTTTGCAGCTTTCAAAAAGCGCCGGTCGCCCAAGCGGAAATCCGCATCTCTTCCGCCCCTGTCCCCCTTTTTCGACCCCTCCGGTATCGCCGTCGTGGGCGTCAGCCGTTCCGACACCCGCAAGCCCGGCAATATCATCCTCGCCAATCTTCTCAATCTCGGCCGTGAAGATATCTATGCCGTCAACATCCAGGGGGGCGAAATCACCGCCGGTTCCCGGCGCCTGCCTGTATACCGTCACATCTCCGACATCGAGGCGCCAATAGATCTGGCGGTGGTCGCGGTGCCGGCCGATCATACCCTAAGGGTGGTTGAGGCCTGCGCCAAAAAAACCGTCAAAGCCCTCATCCTCATATCCGGGGGATTCAGTGAAACCCGCGGAGACGACGCCTTGGACCGTCAAATTCTCGATATTGCGAGATCCGCCGGTATGCGTATTATCGGCCCGAACTGTCTGGGAATCGTCTATGCCGGCCGAAGCGGCTCCCCGGGAATCAACACCTTTTTCGTGCCGGAAGAAAAATTTCAATTGAACCTCAAAATCAGCCACCGATTGGCCATTTTGAGCCAGAGTGGAGCTCTGGGCATCACAGAGATCTACAACCTCAGGCATGCCATCTCGCCAAAGGCGGTAGTTAGCTACGGGAACCAGTTGGACGTAGATCCGGGTGATCTGGTCAGACACTTCAACGACGACCCTGGAGTGGACGTGATCGGGTGCTACATCGAGGGCTTCAAGAGTGGGGCCGGCCGAAAGTTCTTCGACATTGCCGCCGGCTGCCGTAAACCCGTCATCGTCTACAAGGCCGGTAGAACCGAAGAGGGAATGAAGGCCACCGAATCCCATACCGCCAGCATCGCCGGCGAATATGCGGTGGCCAAAGCCGCCATGAAACAAGCCGGCCTCATCGTTGCGGACACCATGCTCGACCACGGCGAATACATCAAGACGTTTGCCATGCTCGACCCCTTCGAAGTGACAGGAAACCGGGTGGCCATCATCGCCAATGCCGGCTACGAAAAAACATACGCCGCCGACAATCTGGGCGGACTGGTGCTGGCCTCTTTCGACCCACCCACCGCCACCGCCCTTCGGGCTATTCTTCCGCCATATGTCACGGTGGACCCAATGCTGGATCTGACCCCCATGGCCGGAGACGACCTGTTCGAAGCCTGCATCGGCGAGGTGATGGCATCCAAGGCCGTGGATGCCCTATTTATCTCCATCGTACCCCACAGCAGCCTCATCCATACCACCGACGAGGAAATCGGCCGCAACCGGGAGAACATCGCCGCCCGCATTGTCCGGCAGGTGCACCGGCACCAAAAGCCAACGGTTGTGTCCATCAACGTGGTCTCTGGAGCCGATGCCGTCTACAACCGCTTCGGCCAGATACTGGACGAAGGGGGGGTGCCCACCTTTCTCTCTGCCCGTCGCGCCATGGCCAGCCTGAGCGCCTTCATCCGCTACCGGATGGCCAGACAGAGCAAAGCCTTTTCCGAGTGGCTCAAATAGACCCGTCGGGGCCGCCTGGTCGAATCTGTCGATGAAGGTCTGCCAGGCGGCGGTAGGTTTCGACCCCGTGATCGATCATCTCCAAGCTGTCGACGGAGAGGGATTTTTTGAATGCCGCGGGGACACCGGCCACCAAATGAAAAGGGCCGACCTTCTTTCCTTCCACCACCACACTGCCCGAGGCCAGAACGGATCCATGGCAGATCCGAGCCTGGTTCATCACGATGGCCCCGATACCGATCAGGCAACGGTCTTCGATGGTGCATCCGTGAATCACCGCATTGTGTCCCACCACGACATTTTCCCCGATCACTGCCGGCATTCCTGGATCGGCATGAACGGTACAGTGGTCCTGAATATTGGTATTTCGACCGATGCGGATGGACTCGGTGTCTCCGCGGATCACCGCATGATACCAGATGCTGACCCCGTCCTCGAGGGTCACATCCCCGATGACCACGGCAGTTGGAGCAATGAAGACATTTTCGCCGATGGTCGGCCGGATACCGTTGAATGAATGGATCATAGTAGTTTCCTTTTATTGACGATGGATTTCCGAAATGCTCATGCCATCAAGTCCTTAGCGGAAATGCCCGATATAACTGCTATTGGACGACCGATATGAGCGCACGGTATCAACCATTGAAGCGGGCAACCCTGACCCCCGACTAGAAATGGCCCGAAATGAGATACATTTTAACCCTTTGCCTTGTGACTTGGCTGTTTAGTGGCGGTTGCTCCGTCAAGAACATTGCCCAAGACCAGTTTGCACAGATCAAGCACTATACCCAGGGTGAGTTCTATCTGAGTCAACAGAAATATCAAGACGGTCTCGCCACCTTCAAGAAGGAGGTTGATCAGCACCCGGAAGACCCCGAGGCCAACTACTACCTGGGACGATTTTACCTGGCCGACGGCCAGGCCAGGCGATCGATAGATCATTTGAGGATTGCTATCGAGAACGATCCCTCCGATGCAAGCTATTATTTTTGGGCG
>JASFIA010000301.1:0-4295 GCA_050122915.1 Desulfobacterales bacterium
AAAGATCGGTGATTGCGGAGAAGACTTTCTGATGGGCGCTTCGGTAGAAATCGGACGCTGACAGGATATCCAGAATATCGTCGAGGGTGGCATTGTCGATAAGGATGGAACTCAGCAGGGATTCCTCGGCCTCAATGCTTTGGGGGAGAAGGCCATAGGTATCCGAACCTTGGGGGGTGTCGGGTTGATGTCGGGCCATTGAGACCACCGGCTGTGCGCACTGGCGATGCCGACTCGGAAAAACGCCGATGCCGTCATTGCCATCGGGGCAAGCGGCACCGGCGGAAGCCTTTAACGCCTATTTGGGGTTGTCCTCAGGGACGATGTGAACGGTAATTTCCGGCTCCACATCCCGGTAGACACGGATCGGAATATGGAAGGAGCCGATTCGCTTCAGCGGCTCGTTGAGCAGAATCATCCGTTTTTCGATCGCGACATCCTGCTCGGACAAGGCATCGATGATCTCACGGATACCGACCGATCCGTAGAGGGTCTCCTCGTCAATGGTTTTGGCTTTTACCGTGCACTCCACACCCTCGAGGCGCTTGGCCATTTCTTCTGCAAAAGCCTTTTCCTTGGCGATTTGCAGTTCGAACTTCGTTCGCTCGTGTTCGAGCCGTTTGATGTTCTGAGGGGTGGCCTCCACGGCCTTTCCCTGGGGCAGTAGGTAGTTGCGGGCATAACCATTGGCAACCTTCACCTCGCTGCCGATGATACCCAAGGATTCTATGGTTTCCTTCAGAATCACTTTCATGGGTTCAGACCCTCCGAATGAACGGGTTATTTGTTGAAATCGGGGGTGCCGACGTACGGCAGCAGCGCGATGGTCCGCGCCCGTTTGATGGAATGGGTGAGTCGGCGCTGGTGTTTTGCACAGCAACCGGAAATCCGCCTGGGGATAATTTTCCCTCTCTCGGTGATGAAGCTCTTGAGTTGCCTGGGCTCTTTGTAGTTGATGTCCAGGGAACTGTCGGCGCAGAAGCGGCAGACTTTCCGACGATGATAAACTCTTCTCTTGCGCTTGCCGCCGGTCTTTCTTTGGCCGGAACCGGGTCTGGGAGCCATGGTCTATTCCTCCTTCTTTTCGGTGTCGGATGCGTCTGGTTGGGCGGGCTCGACTGGCGCTTCGCCGTCTTCGGAAGGAGTTACCCCTTCGGCTGCAGCCTCTGGTTCATCGTCGTCGGTGTCCTCGGTGATGCGGCTCGGATCGACCTGGGAATCGGTCAGCACCGTCATGAATTTCATCACCCGGTCATCGATTTTGAAAAACCGCTCCATCTCCGATACCAGCGGTCCTTCACCGCAAAAATCAATGAGGGCGTAATAGCCGCGGGGTTTTTTCTTGATTGGGTAGGCAAGCTTTCGGGGGCCCCAGTCTTCCACCTTGATCAACTGCCCCCCCTGCTGGGGAATGAGCTCTTCGATTCGATCGAAGACGGGACGACGCTGATCGTCGGAAAGATCGGGGTCAACAATAACAATCGTTTCGTAACGCTTCATAGATCCTCCTTTTGGATATAAAGCCCCTCCAGCGGGGGAGGAGCAAGGACAGTGATCCATAATAAAATCTCGTTTTATAGAGGATCCGGTAACTGGTTGTCAATAGCTAATTGACAAAAGCCGCCCGCACGTTAAGGGGCTTGGCGTCGACAGCGGGGCTCAGGGCCGGTAAAGGCGAAAGAAAAGGGCTCCTTCGAAAGAAGGCAGCCCTTGGATGGCGTGATGGTGGGCCGTATTGGAATCGAACCAATAACCTACTGATTAAGAGTCAGTTGCTCTGCCTAGTTGAGCTAACGGCCCTGTATCCCGATTGCCTCCGGCAACCGGGGAAGCTTCGTATCAACTTTGCCTATCGGTGTCAAACGGTTTTTAGGCGGTGTTGCCCCGGATATGCGGGCTGCCGGCGCCTCGGCTCAGCGCCGCTTCGAACCCCTCCGAGACCGCTTCCATTCGGGATCCCGCCTTCTTTTTGCTGGTTTGCGGGCTAGCCCTCCGTTGCCGTTCCAGGTCGACGGATCGACGATGTAACTTCCGGCGGAAGTGGATGGAAGCTTGGCATCGGGGGGGGCAGATCGATTGTCCTGGGGACGGTCCTTGGGAAGAGGGGGCAGGCTTAAACCCTCAACGGGGAGGCTCTCGGCGGTATACAGGCCCTCGCCCGCACAGAAAAAGACGGCCCCGGCCTCTGTGGCCATGCGGGTATTGACAGTGACCACTACCGGATCGGCGTCGCGGCGGCGGCCCAGGCGCTGGGCGGCATCCCGATCCGGCGTCAGCAGGACGGGGGGTGCATCGCCCGACCGGCGAATGCCCTTCCGGGATACAGCCAGATGCGCTTTTCGCCGGATGCAGGTAAATAGGCATTTCGGCAAGGAGGCCGCCGGAACTGAGACGGGGGGTGGGTGGGCTCCCGACGCCCGGATGCGGTTGCCGAGCATTTCCACTCCCGAATCCGGAAGCGATAGGATCAGCTCGTCGATATCCCCCCTTCGAATCCGCTGGGTAGCCTCGGATTCATGCAAGGCTTTTATCAGTTCCTTGATGGAGACGAATCCGTCCTTGTCCGGCACCAGCCCGTATTCGTGGGGGATCCGGTCCAGTGCGGTGATCAATAGTTTCGCCAGCCGCTTTAGGGTGCGCTGGCGGTTCATGGATCGATCCGATTCAGGGCCATGGACCTCTCCTTTCGTCTCTGCGGCAGAGGGTTTCGGGCAGTAAGGTTCGCCCCTGCTGTTTCTCCGCCTGTCTTGACCGGCTGCCAGGTGTCTGGTAGGTTTCGACCGGAGGGGATTGCCAATCCCGTTCGATCTCGAACGGTTACCGCCCTAAACGATGTTACAGTCGGCAGCCCCCCTTTTCAAGTTCCCGAGTGTAAAAACCGCCAGCCGCCGGCTGCTGACCGGATGAAAGGATCCCGTTGATGAATCGAGACAAATCGGCCCAACTCTTTGAGCGTGCTCGGCAGTGCATCCCGGGAGGAGTGAACAGTCCGGTGCGCGCCTTTCGCTCCGTTGGCCTCACACCACCTTTTGTCGCCAAAGCCGATGGATGCCGAATTTATGACGCGGATGGCAATGCCTACATCGATTACGTCGGCTCCTGGGGCCCGATGATTCTGGGTCACAGGCACCCGGCTGTTCTCGATGCCATCCGTCAGGTTCTCGACAGGGGCACCAGCTTTGGGGCTCCCACCGATTTGGAAATCGAATTGGCTGAAATGGTTACCGAGGCGGTGCCCTCCGTGGAAAAGGTCCGCATGGTCAATTCCGGCACCGAAGCCACCATGAGTGCCATTCGTCTGGCCAGAGGGGCCACCCGGCGGCCTCTCGTGGTTAAATTCGACGGCTGCTACCATGGCCATGCGGATACCCTTCTGGTGGACGCCGGTTCGGGAGTGGCCACGCTGAACATCCCGGGCAGTCCGGGTGTTCCAGAGTCGGTGACCCAGTTCACCCTGTCGATGCCCTACAATGATTCGAAGGCGTTTTCGGCCTTGATGGATGCACGGGGCCAAGAGATCGCCTGCGTCATCGTTGAGCCGGTGGCGGGCAACATGGGAATGGTGCCGCCTTCCCAAGGGTTTCTGGAAACACTGAGGGAAAAAACCCGGACAGCTGGAAGTCTCCTGATTTTTGACGAGGTGATGACCGGATTTCGCCTGGCCTACGGTGGTGCCCAGGAGCGATTTGACATTGCACCCGATGTGAGCTGTTTCGGCAAAATTATCGGCGGCGGTCTTCCAGTGGGTGCCTACGGAGGGCGAAAAGACATTATGCAGCATGTGGCTCCGGAGGGTTCCGTCTATCAGGCAGGCACCCTGTCGGGGAACCCCGTGGCAATGGCTGCAGGTATCGCCACCCTCAGGGAGTTGAAGCGGCAGGGCGTCTATGAGGCGTTGGAGAAGATCTCCCGTCGCCTGGAAAGCGGCTTGAGGGACGCGGCAAGCGCATCGGGTGTCGATACCACGATCAATCGCGTGGGATCGATGCTGGGCGTTTTTTTCACCCCGGGGCCGGTGCGCTCCTTCGCGGAAGCGCGTCACAGCAATTTAAAGTGGTTTTCAACCTATTTCGGAGAGATGCTTGAGCGAGGCATTTATCTGGCTCCCTCCCAGTTCGAGGCGCTCTTCGTCTCTTTGGCCCACGATGAGCACGCCATCGATCGAACCGTCGAGGCCGCGGAGGCTGCATTCAAAAAGCTAAGCGAGTGGATCCGGCCGAGCCCCTGAGCGGAGGCGGCAGCATTCGGCTCCGACCATACGCGGAAGCCTCTTCACGAAGGATGACCCATGACCA
>JASFIA010000302.1:0-4286 GCA_050122915.1 Desulfobacterales bacterium
CGACCGATTGAAGATGGATTTGGAACGAGGCGTCCTGGATGTGTTCATCTCCATGGTTTGCAAGATCTCTACGGGGTTCGCGTTGGGTCTGTGGACCGGTCGGCGAGCTTTGGTAAACTCGACCGCCTCGGCATTGCCGTGCGCCGATTCAAGAACCCGCCGGAAGGTCTCCAGGCCGCGGCCGAGGGGGCGATCGATGCCTTCTTCTTCGACGAACTCGTCTTGAAGAACTTGTCCCGGAATCAATTCCCCGGCCGGATTCAGGTGCTGCCCGAAATCTTCGACCATTATACCGTCGGTATGGCCATGCCGCCGGGAAGCACACTGCGCGAATCACTCAACCGGGCTCTGCTGAAGGCCATCCTCAGTGATGACTGGTTGCGGTTGAAAGGGCGTTATACCGGCGCGGGGGGGCGAGGCGGGTTTGCGCCGGCAGCGGGATAGGACCCACGGCGGGCCTTCTCCGGTGACTGGGAAGATCCTTCACTCTGATGGCGTGTGGAATGCTTTGGGAGGAAACGGTTTGTGGCCGAAGGATCCTGTTTTCGTTCTTGCCGCGGAGGTGTTCTTTCGGTACGGTGGAAATGACCTCTAAACCATCAGCTAACGATCCCTTGGCACGATACCTCGCATCGAGCGCTTCCCTGAATGCGGCGACTTCCCCTCGCGGCTCGGTGCAACGGGAATCGACAACGACTCCATGAAAACCCAAACTAGGAGGATCCATTGAAAACGAAAGGGAACGCTCTGATCGCAGTGTTTTGCATGTTGTTGGCAGTCCAGGTGATCTTCGCGGGTCGCGTTGCAGCCCAGGCGGGGGCTGTGGACACCCGGACCGTGGAGCGGCTCGAGCGGCTCATCGAGGCCCAGCAGCGGCAGCTGGAATCCCTCCAGCGGCAGCTTGATGAGTTGAAGCAGACCGCTGCCGCCGCCAAGAGCGAGGCCACCGAAGCCAAGACGGTGGCAGAAGCCGCAAAAACAACCGCGGAAACGGCCCCGGGG
The DNA here is from genome assembly GCA_050122915.1 of Desulfobacterales bacterium. Lineage (GTDB taxonomy): Bacteria > Desulfobacterota > Desulfobacteria > Desulfobacterales > UBA5852 > CALNZV01. The sequence goes on from JASFIA010000302.1 coordinate 1,003, forward strand.
AAAACCGTCACATCGGGTCAGGAGCGGGTCAAGCTCGCCATTTCGGGGCAGGTCCACCGTGCCGTGAACGTCGCCGACGACGGTAAAAATACCGCAGCCTACTACGTCGACAGTGACGCCAGCAACAGTCGCCTTCGATTTGTCGGCACCGCCAAGGCGACCGACGACCTGACCATCGGATCGCGGATCGAATTCGCGGTGGCTCCAAATGAATCCGGAGACGTCAGCCAGGACAGTGAGGAGAGCGGCGACTTCACCGACCAGCGCTGGGCGGAGGTGTCGCTTGACAGCAAACGTTTCGGCAAGCTGTCTCTCGGAAAAGGCAGCACGGCTTCCGACAACAGCGCCGAGGTGGATCTGTCCCGGACCGACGTGGTTCAATACGCGAGTGTGGCGGACATCGCAGGCGGGCTTCTCTTCCGAGAGAGAAACGGCGACAAACTGACCGATGTCAGCGTTTCCGACGCCTTCAAGGATTTTGACGGGTTGAGCCGAAAAAGCCGGCTGCGCTACGACACACCCACCTTCTACGGGTTCCACCTGTCTGGGTCGCTGGTGAGCGACCAGCGCTACGACGCCTCCCTGTGGTGGGCGGGGCAGGGGCTCGGGTTCAAAGCCGCCGGCGCCGTGGCTTTTGCCGATCCCAACGAGGACGACACCGACTATCAGTACGACGGCTCCTTTTCCCTCCTCCACGAGGCCACGGGCCTCAACCTCACCCTGTCCTCCGGATTGAAGGAAGGGGACGGCAAGAGCGACGCGTATAACTACTATGCCAAGGTCGGGTGGCTCACCCGGTTTTTTACCTTTGGCGAGACAGCGTTCGGCATCGACTACGACCGGTCCGTGAACCTGCCCACGGGGAGGGACGAGGGCTATTCGGTGGGCGGGGCGGTGGTGCAGCAGATCGAGGACTTCGGCACCGAACTCTACGTGCAGTACCGTCTCTATTCCCTCGACAGGGACGGGGCTCCCAGCGTCCAGGACATCAATGTCGGCACAATCGGGATGCGGGTGAAATTCTGATGACCCTCTTGGCTAAATTTGGTCGCTTCGCACCGCGGATAGGGATACTCCTGGCGGCATCGCTGATCCTGACTGGGTGTGCGGGCATCGAGCCCTTCGAGCCCCGGAACCATCGGGAAGAGGGACCGGAGAAGGGCCTATTTACGGGCTCGGACGGCGAGTTTACGATCTTGAGAAAGGCCGAGACGCCGGAAACAACGGGGGAGGAGGTGGATGAGGACGCAGCGGCGGTGGGGAGCGACGTCGCTCCCGCATCCGCCGAGGAGGCTTCCGAGGTCGAGCCATGACCCTCGGGAGCCGGCGGACTGTCCCGATTCACCGCAGGCTGCCGTTTTATCCGCACATCACTTTGAAAGAAAGGAATCGTACAATGCGAAGACCGACGTTTCTCATGGGTTTCATTGGGTTGACGATCGTGTGTCTACTGGCCACCACAGGGGGGGCTTTTGAAATCATCACCGAAGAAGATTTCAAAGAAAACATTATTACCAAGGAACAGCTGATTCGGACGGCCGACAACTTCATCGTCCTCTACGACGCCTCCGGATCCATGGCGGACGATTACCTGGCCGGGGTCAAGAAGATCGATGCCGAGATTCAGATACTCCGTCAACAAAACGCCATTCTACCGGAACTGGGCTACAATGCCGGCCTCTATTCCTTTACCCCGTTCAAGACCTACTACGGCATGCAGCCTTACAGCCGGGAAGGGTTTGGACAGGCCCTCGACCAGCTGCCCAACACCGAAACGGCGGGCAGTTTCGCCGGCCAGCCCACCCCCCTGGCCGAGGGGATCGCCAAGTTGGACCCCATCCTGGCTCAGCTGACTGGAAAAACCGTGGTGTTCATTTTCAGCGACGGCACTTACACCTTCAACAAGGTGACCAAGCAGCGCCCCTTGGAGGCCGCCAAACCCCTGGTCGACAAATACGATGTCTGCTTCTACTTGGTCAGTTCGGCCACCACCGATGAGGCCGCCAAGCTCCTCGACAACATGGCCGCCTTGAACGAGTGCTCACGGGTCATCCCCTTCGATGCGCTCTATCAAAATCCCCTCTGGGGCCTGGGGGCGCTGTTCGTCGTCAATTCCACCATGGAGATCGAAACCGTCACCGAGCGAAAGATTGTCGGCGTGGATGTGCGCGACATCACGTTTGCCTTCGACCAGGTCGAGATCCAGCCGGGAGACCACAGCAACCTTAAACAGGTGGCGGAGTTCCTCCAGGACACCCCCAAGTCCTATGCGGTCCTCGCCGGCTTCACGGACAATACGGGCGATCCGGAATACAACCTCAAGCTGTCTCAGATGCGTGCCCAGAGCGCAAAGAACTACATCCTGGAGCAGGGCCGCATCGACCCAGACCGGGTGCTGGTGCTCTGGTACGGGGCGACGAACTTCATCGCCGACAACGGCACGCCGGAAGGCCGGGCCCAGAACCGACGGGTCGAGGTGGCCATCGGCATGATGGATTAGGGCGGTAGGCGGGCCCCGGAAGCGCCTCAGCAGCGGATGTCTTTCTTAGGGCCGGCTCACCGAGTTGCCGATCCGGCGATTCGTGGCACGGTATCGGCCGGCAGGATGACCTTGCCACCGGCGGGCAATAACGCTATTGTGGATCGACTGTGTGTCATTTGCATCCAGCCCGTTTAACCCCTTTTCTACCCCGAACCGGGTGGTGGGCAGGTGTTCCATCACGGTCCGTATCCGAGATTCTGTTTTCTGGACCGTGGGGCGAAAGATCCGGTCTGATGCAAATCGGCGTAGGGATTCGTTTCCTCATGTCCTTGAGTGGCTATCCAAATGCGAAGGAGAAAACAATGAAACACTTATGGATTTGCCTATTGTCGGCATGGGTGCTCGTCTTGCCGGCGGCGGCGGGTGCCGTCAACCATGAAGACTTCAAGGTTCAACATACCCAGAACCTGATCAATCTCTGCACGGCCTCCTCGGATGACCCCCTGTTCGCCCAGGCAGTCAACTTCTGCCACGGGTTTCTGGTGGGGTCCTATCGCTATCACGAGGCCATTTCAAGAGGCCCCGGGAGCAAGCGGCTGGTCTGCCCCCCGGATCCGCAGCCGTCCCGGAACGAAACCATTGACCGGTTTATCGACTGGGCAAAGGACCACCCCGAGTATATGAATGAACCGCCCGTGGAGACGGAGTTTCGGTTTCTGATGGAGCAATGGCCCTGTGAGTAATCAACGACCACCCCATTTGACCCTAAAATGGAGAGTGCCATGAAGCGATTGAGTGTGAT
>JASFIA010000303.1:0-4280 GCA_050122915.1 Desulfobacterales bacterium
CGATTTTCACGACAATGGTGACCCTGATCCTCTTCATCCTCGGACTGGTGTCACTGAGTCGTCTGCAGATCGACATGCTGCCCAACATCGAGCTGCCGACGCTCTCTATACGAACGGATTACGAAGGTGCAAGCCCCGAGGTGATGGAACGGCTGGTGACCCAGATCATCGAGGAGATCGTTGCCACGGTCCCCGGTGTAGAGGAAATCACATCGACCTCCTCCGAGGGCAGAAGCACGGTCCGCGTCAGCTTCGTCTGGGGAACGGACATCGACACGGCGGCGATCGACGTCCAGGGCAAGCTCGAAGACGAAATCAACGAACTGCCCGACGATATCGTGCGGCCTCGCATTCGAAAATTCGACATTGCCAGTTTTCCGGTAGTCCTGCTCGGCATTTCCAGCAACCTCGACCCCGTGGAATTGACCGAACTGATCGAAGTTCAAATCCGATATCGCTTCGCCCGCATCCCGGGCGTCGCCCAGGTCGACGTTTGGGGGGGATTCAACCGGGAGGTTCGGATCGAGCTGGATCCCGACCGCATCAAAGCCATCGGTCTGCCCCTGGACCGGGTGCTCGCAGCGATTCGAGACGCCAATCTCGACCTGCCGGCGGGCAAGATCGAACAGGGGCGCTACGAGGTCATGCTGCGCGCTCCGGCCGAATTCGTCAACCTCGATCAGATTCGAGACACCGTCATCGCCCGGCGTGACGGCGCGGCCGTCACCCTGGGGCAAATCGCCGAAGTCAGCGACACCTACGAAAAGCTGACGCGCATCGTGCGTGTCAACGGGGGCCGAGGGCTGCGCGTGGCCATTCGCAAACAGGCCAATGCGAACACGGTGGAAGTGGCCAGGAGGGTCCTGTCTGAAATCGACGCCGTCAATCAGGCCTATCCCCAGATAAAGATCGTCCCTGTCATCAATCAGGGCAATTTCATCGAGCGGTCCATCGCCAACGTCGCCCGCTCGGTGCTCTACGGCGGAGGGCTCGCCATCGTGGTGCTGCTCTTTTTCCTGCGCAATATTCGAAGTACCCTTATTATTTCCCTGTCGATCCCCATTTCCATCGTGACGACTTTCGCATTGATTTTCTTCGGCGGCTTCACTCTGAACCTCATGACACTGGGAGGACTGGCCCTGGGTGTCGGGATGATGGTGGACAGCTCCATCGTGGTGCTCGAAAACATTTTTCGACGTCGAACGGAAACCGGCGATGCGCCCGTGGAGGCCTCGGTGGAGGGCGCCCGGGAGGTCGGACCGGCAATCGTCGCCAGCACCATCACGACCCTGGTCATCTTTCTGCCGTTTGTCTTCGTGCGGGGCGTCTCGGGAATTCTCTTCAAGGAATTGGCCTATGTCATCATCTTCTCCCTGGTCTGCTCGCTGGCGGTGGCCCTGAGCTTGGTGCCCATGCTGGCGTCCCGCCTGTTGACGGCAAGTCCACGCCGAAAAAGACAACCGGCGTCTCGATTATCCCGCTTGGCCGCAGTCGCCAATCGCCTCTTCCTGGGTCTTGAAAACGCTTACCTGGAGTTGTTGCGCTGGAGCCTGGGGCACCGGCTGACAACGATCATGACGGCTGCCGGCTTGCTCGGTGCGAGCCTTCTGCTTCTGCCCCTGATCGGCACCGAATTTCTCCCTCCCAGCGACGAAGGGGAGGTCCGCATCAACGGCAAGATGGAAATCGGCACCCGGCTCGAATTGGTGGACCGGCAGACACGCATCATGGAAGCCATCGTTCGACCGGCCGTGCCCGAGGCGGTGGCGTCGGTGGTCAGCGTCGGAGCCGCGGGCTGGCGGCCGGACTCGGGGTCGGAAGGTGAAATCAGCATGTCCCTGGTGCCGGCCGTCCAGCGCGACCGTTCCAATGTGGCTATCGCCCAGGATCTGCGCCGCCAGCTTCGCGGCGCTGTTCCCGGGATGGCCGTTCGCGTCCGAGCCCCCCAAGGGCAGTTTATTCTTGAAAGAATCCTGGGGGGCGACGAGGGCCTGACCATCGAGATCCTGGGCTACGACCTGGCAACCCTTGGCGCTCTGGCCAGCAGCGTTGAAGCCCTGATTGCGGACGTGACGGGGATTACCGACATTGAAACCAGCCTTGAAGCCGGAATCCCACAGCAGGAGATACGGGTGAACCGGGACAAAGCCGCCGATCTCGGTTTGAGCGTCCGCGACGTCACAAGCATGCTGCAAACGGCGGTGGCGGGCGCCACCGCCGGCGAATACCGAACGGGCGGCAATTCCTATCGCATCCTGGTGCAGCTCAAGGACGCCGAAAAACGCTCCCTGGACGACATTCTCGATCTGACACTGACCACCGCATCCGGTGACAGGGTGGCGCTGCGCAATGTCGTCACAACCGAACCCAGCCGCGGTCCGATTCTGATCGACCGAAAGGATCAGCAGCGGAGGGCGACGGTCAGCGCCAACTTCGTCGGCCGGGATCTGGGCTCCGTGGCCTCTGACGTCCAGGCGCTGTTGGATCGGATTCCACGGCCCATCGGCTACGAATTGACGGTTGCCGGCAATGTCGAAGAACAGAAAAAAGCCTTCCGTGAGCTGGTCGTCTCACTCGTTCTATCGCTGCTCCTCGTCTACATGGTGTTGGCCTGCCAGTATGAGTCCCTGCGGGATCCCCTCGTGGTCATGTTTTCCGTTCCTCTGGCAGCGGTAGGGGTCCTGGTGACATTGTATCTGACTTCGACGACCCTGAACGTGCAGTCCTACATCGGCTGTATCATGCTGGGCGGCATCGTGGTCAACAATGCCATTTTGTTGGTGGATCAGGCCGGCCGGCTGATCCAGGAGGGGATGCCCACCCTGGATGCTCTGACCGAGGCCGGGCGCCGGCGTTTGCGGCCGATCCTCATGACGACCTTGACGACCATTCTCGGCCTGCTGCCCCTGGCGCTTGGTATCGGTGAAGGCTCCGACGCCCAGGCACCCCTGGCCCGGGCCGTTGTGGGGGGCCTCACGGCATCGACGCTGATCACCCTGGTGCTCATTCCCGTGGTCTATTCGGTCTTTCATCCCAAGCCGAAAAGCGGTTGACGGCGAAGAGCGCCTGCGCCATGGGACGGATGCGGCGGCGGACCGCCGCTTGCGGAGCGTCTCAACCCTGACCCAGAAGTGGGTGGCGCAGCCATTTGAGGATCGACCAAGACTGTCGATACCGTCAATAGCAGTGACCGACTGGTTCCCGCTGCCCCTTTTCTTCGGCGCAGCTTGCTTTTTACAAGATTACCCGACGGGTATTTACCTTTTCAACCATTGATTCGCCAGGCAAACATCTCTGCGTCTTCCCACCGGCTTGAATTTGCCGATATGGTATCGTCGAGAAGCCCCAGAGGTCGATCTTCTCACCGTTCATTTTGCCTTAAACCTGTTGAATATGCTATAAATGGTGGTTATCACCCACGGATGACAACGGGACGATCCGCGGGGGCGGCTGTCTGACCACCCCATAGCAGTCGCGTTCAGACAGCCGTTCGCCCTTCAGAGGGACTTCAGCAGCGCCTCACGGCGTCCCGGCAAGGAAATGCCTTTCCCATGACGGATCGAACGGCACAGGAGCCGACCCATGCTGAAATTTTCATCATACGACCCTGAATCCTTTTTCGACGAATTGATCGATCCGGAGGGCAACCCCAGACCGGGCGCCAAACTGCTGGTGGACAAAATCGAGTCCCTGCCGGAAGGCGATCTGAACTTCCGTCAGAAAGCGGCCGAAGCCATGCTGATGCGGATGGGCATCACCTTCACGGTCTACGGTCGGGAGGACGGCACCGAAAAGATATTCCCCTTCGACATCATCCCAAGAATCGTCGATAACCGGGATTGGGCGAGGATCGAAAACGGCCTGAAGCAGAGAATCTTTGCCTTGAACGCCTTTATCCAGGACATCTACAACGAAAAAAAGATCCTGAAAGACAAGGTGGTGCCCGAAGCGCTGATCTATTCGAGCAAAACCTACCGGAAGGCCTGCGAAGGATTCACGCCTCCCCGGGGGATCTGGTGCCACGTGACCGGAACGGATCTGGTGCGGGACGGGGACGGCAGGTTCTATGTCCTCGAGGACAACCTCCGCTGTCCCTCGGGGGTTTCCTACGTTCTGGAAAACCGCCAGGTGCTCAAGCGAACCTTTCCCCAGGTGTTCGAAGCCTCCCGCGTGAGGCCGGTTGACGACTACCCCAGCAAGCTCCTGGAGGTCTTGGAACGGCTCGCGCCGGATCACGTCCAAGCGCCCACCATCGGCGTGCTGACCCCCGGTATTTACAA
>JASFIA010000304.1:0-4279 GCA_050122915.1 Desulfobacterales bacterium
GTGACGAGGATGATGTCACATCCCCGCCAGCCCAGGTCCAGTAGTTCTTCGCGGGTCGTGGGAAGGAACATGTGAGCTGAGGCTTTCTCCTGCCGCCCTTGCACCTGATGGCGGAAACATGTTGGATGCGCGCAAAGACCGAGGGCGAGCATCGACGGCTTTAAAAACCATATGGGCTCATTTTACAAAAACAAGGGGTTAGGGATCAGGAATCGAACCACCCGGCCTGGGGGTATCGAAATGGTCTGGCGTGACGTCAACGCAAGGGGTAAGCGGTTCGCGTTCAAAGGGTGAGCCCTGAATCAGTCTGCCGGCGGCTGCGTCTATTCGGCGAGGCCGCCCGTGGGGATTAAGGGGTGAGATCGCCGGTAAAGGCACCCCCGTCCGGTCCCGCGATACGGAAGCCTTTACCTTGACAGTCACTCGGATAGGGGATAATTCTACACCTTTTACATCCCACTGCTTACGACGGTCGCTGATCTTAGCACAACTGGAGGCGTGAATGGATTACAAGAAAACCCTCAATCTACCCCAGACCCGGTTTCCAATGAAGGCCAACCTGGCCCAAAAGGAACCCGAGCGGCTGCACCAATGGGAAGAGCAAAACCTTTACGGTCGAATACGCGACGCGTCCCAGGGAAGACCGCTGTTCATCCTTCACGACGGCCCCCCCTATGCCAACGGCCATATCCATATCGGCACCGCCATGAATAAAATCCTAAAGGACGTGATTGTGCGCTCCCGGCAGATGAGCGGATACGACGCCGTCTACGTCCCCGGATGGGACTGTCATGGTCTGCCCATCGAACACAATGTCGACAAGGAACTGGGTTCCAAAAAAATGGACATGACGCTCCCTGAGATCCGTCAGCGCTGCCGCCAGTACGCGGAGAGATTTGTCGATATCCAGCGAAACGAATTCAAGCGGCTGGGGGTCATGGGGGAGTGGAACGACCCCTACCTCACCATGAGTTATGATTACGAAGCCACCATCGCTCAGGAATGCTGCAGATTTGCCATGAACGGAAGTCTATTCAGATCCAAAAAACCCATCCACTGGTGTTGCAGCTGCCACACCGCCCTTGCCGAGGCCGAAATCGAGTACGCGGACGAATCATCGCCGTCCGTCTATGTCAAATTTCCTTTGGTGAGCGATCCGGGAACGATCTCGGAGGCATTGGCGGGTAGATCCGTCTCCGTCGTGATCTGGACCACCACCCCATGGACCCTCCCGGCCAACCTTGCCATTGCGTTTCATCCGGAGTTCGAATACGCAGCGGTGGACTGCGGGGGCGGGGACGTTTTGATCCTGGCAAAGGAACTGGTCGACGGTTGTATGAGGACGTTCGGCATCAACGAGTATTCGATTCTGGCAACGGTCGATGCCGGTTCCCTGGAGAATAAAAAATGCCGGCACCCTCTCTTCGAACGTGAATCGCTGCTGATACTGGGTGATCACGTCACCCTCGACGCCGGCACCGGATGTGTTCACACCGCCCCTGGACATGGTCGCGAAGACTATGAGGTGGGGCTCAAATACGGGCTTGATGCCTATTCTCCGGTGGATGACGGCGGGGTGTTTACCGACGGGGTCGACTTCTTTAACGGACAGTTCGTTTTTGCCGCCAATCCCAACATCATCGATCGGTTGAAGGCCGCCGGGGTCCTAATGGCGCAAGAGGGAATTGAGCACTCCTACCCCCATTGCTGGCGGTGCAAGAAGCCGGTCATTTTCAGAGCCACCCCCCAGTGGTTCATTTCGATGGAGACGACCCGCCTCAGGGAAGAATCCTTGGCCGCCATCGATACCGTTCGCTGGATACCCCTCTGGGGAAGGGATCGAATATTCGGAATGATCGAAAACCGTCCTGACTGGTGTGTCTCCCGTCAGCGGGCCTGGGGGGTTCCCATCACCGTCTTCGTGTGCAAAGACTGTGAAACCGTCATGATGAACGAAACCATCCTGGAGCGAATACGGGAGCTGTTCGAAGCCAACGGTGCGGATGTCTGGTTTCGACTGGACGTGAATGAACTCCTGCCCACTGGCACTCGTTGCGCACAGTGCGGTGGGTCGGATTTCGAGAAAGAGACGGACATCCTGGATGTCTGGTTCGATTCAGGGGTCAGTCATGCCGCCGTCTTAGAAAAACGAGAACGGTTGCATTGGCCCGCTGACCTGTACCTCGAAGGCAGTGACCAGCACCGCGGGTGGTTTCACAGTTCCTTGCTGACGGCGGTTGGCACCCGGAAATCGGCCCCCTACAAGTCCGTCTTGACCCACGGCTTCGTTGTGGATGCCGACGGCAGGAAGATGTCCAAATCCATCGGAAACGTCGTCGCCCCTGATGCGGTCATCAAAAAATTCGGGGCAGAAATTCTCAGGCTGTGGGTGGCCGCCTCCGACTACCGGGACGACGTGCGCATTTCAGACGGGATCCTCAAGCAATTGAGCGACGCCTATCGTCGGATCCGAAACACCAGCCGCTTCATGCTGGGAAACCTCTACGATTTCGATCCGGAATCGGACAGTGTCGACTTTGCCGCTATGCCGGAATTGGACCGGTTTGCCCTCCACAGGCTCCATCGTCTCGTCCGCCGGTCTTTGTCGGCCTACGAAGGCTTCGATTTTCACGTGATCTACCACGGCCTCTACAATTTTTGCACAGTGGATCTTTCCGCCCTGTATCTGGACGTCATCAAAGATCGCCTTTACACGTCTCCGCCCCGGTCCGCCGAGCGGCGAAGCGCTCAAACGGTGCTCTTTCGGCTCTTGGACGTCCTCGCGCGTCTGATGGCCCCCTTGCTGCCCATGACGGCCGAGGAAATTTGGCAGCACATGCCCGGTTGGAAGGGAAAAGAGGAGAGCGTTCACCTGGCATCCCTTCCCACCGCTCTCGAGCATTGGGAAGATGAGGCCCTCGGAAAAAACTGGTCCCTTCTTCTCGACATCCGCAGCGAAGTGACCAAGGCCCTTGAGGCGGCCAGGGCGGAAAAACGGATCGGCCACCCCCTCGATGCGGCAGTCACTCTGTCTGCGGACGGAGACCATGAGGCGGTGCTGGCCAAGTATTCCAGCGACCTCAGAGACTTGTTTATCGTGTCCGCGGTTGAGGTGGTATCTTCCGGTGAGCAAACTGGAGGCCGTCCGGCCGAGGAGATTGACGGCCTGCGCATACGGGTCGATCCGGCACAGGGAACCAAATGCCAGCGGTGCTGGGTTCACGACCCATCGGTGGGCACCGTCCCAGCCCACCCGGAGGTATGTTCCCGGTGTGCGGGCAAACTGGCGGAGATTCTGTAAGGCTTGACGGCCTTCAGGATGGCGTGAGAGTGGCAGGAGACCCCATGGGAGATGCCGGAAATCCCCGTCCAATCCAAGGGGCGGGGTACACGATGCTCGTGATTGTTACGGCCGTTGTTCTGGCCCTGGATCAGTTGACCAAATTTATCGTGCTCGAACAGATGCCCCTCTACAGTACGATTCCAGTCATACCCGGTTTCTTCAGTCTGACTCACATCCACAACCCGGGCGGAGCCTTCGGCTTTCTGGCCGACCAAAATCCGGGGATCCGCCGGTTTTTATTTTTGTTTATTTCTTCGGCGGCTGTTATCTTGGTGTTCTGGTTCTATCGAACGACACCGCGAACTCACCGGTTTCTCTCTCTAGCCTTCTCACTCATTTTTGCCGGCGCCATCGGCAATTTGATTGATCGTTTCCGATTTGGAAAAGTGGTTGATTTTTTAGATTTTTATGTCGGCACCTGGCATTGGCCGGCATTCAATGTCGCCGACAGCGCCATAACAGTCGGCATCTCCCTGTTTGTCGTTCACTTGATCGCCGGAAAAATGCCCAACTGAGGGTCGTAAGAACTGACAGCGACTCTCCGTTCCTGGCGTCAAGGCACCCTCGACCATCCACTATCCATCGGGACCGACTGACCATGGCCGCCCTTACCTACACGGAATTCCAGAATCAGCTTGCCGAGAAGGGGCAACACTGGGCTCGTTTCCCAGTCGTCCTCGTCCATGGTGACGATCTTCTCAGCAGCCGTGTCAAAGACGAACTCGTGGTCCGCCTCCTTGAAGGGGAATCGGCCGACCTCAACCTGGACGTGATCGACGGCCAGATCGACCGGATTCGGGATGCCCTGGCGAGCATCAATACCTACTCGCTTCTGTCCGCCCGAAAAGTGGTGGTGATCGCCAATTCGAGGGTGTTCTACAGCCAGCGCCAAAAGACGGATTTGCTTCAGAAGGCGCGAGAGGCTGCCGGTCGTCA
>JASFIA010000305.1:0-4264 GCA_050122915.1 Desulfobacterales bacterium
ATCCCCGGAAGGGTGGCATGGCTTAAGGCGTCACTTAAAAGCGCCCGTTTTCTGAGGATGAGAAAGGTGCCGATCAACCCTGCAGCAAGGCCCAGAAGGGTGGTGCCGACGATGACTACTCGGGTGTTGTAGTCCTGAAGGGTCAGCACCCGGATAAGGTCTTCCCAGGATGGGAAATCCAGGCTGTGGTGGGCGATACTCTGGGCCGTAGCCTCCACGGGGAGAAGGCACGCTCCTGCGGCAAGCCCGAAGGCGGCGATGGTCGCGAATCCGTTTGATTGCGGCGACGTCATCGGTTCTGTCGATCTCCTGTCGGTAGGGAAGGATCTTTGGCATATTCGTGAAAGGCTTGGGACAGAAGCGTCAATTTGCCGCCATAGGTTTTTTTTAGATTGTCCTCGGTGAAGACGGTTTCGGTCGGACCGTCGGCCACCACACGCATGTTCAGGAGAACGACATGATCGAAGTAGGCGGGCACCGTCTGGAGGTCGTGATGCACCACGACACAGGTCTTGCCCGCCGCCTTCAATGCTTTTAGCAAAGCGATGATGGCCCGTTCGGTGGCCACGTCAACACCCGCAAAGGGTTCGTCCATGAAATAGACCATGGCGTCCTGGGCCAGCGCCCGGGCCAGGAATACCCGCTGCTGCTGCCCCCCGGAAAGCTGGCTGATTTGACGGTCTCCGTAGGCGGCCATACCCACTTTTTCAAGTTCCGCCATGGCGATTTTACGGTGGGAACGCCTTACGGGGCGGAACCATCCGATTTTCCGGTAAAGCCCCATCGCCACTACATCGAGGGCGTTGACGGGGAAGTCCCAATCCACGCTTTCCCGTTGAGGGACATATCCCACAATGTGCCGCTGAGTGTCGTAGGCTTTGCCGTAGATGCTGATGGTCCCCGAGGCCGTCGGTATCAACCCCAAAACGGCCTTGATCAGTGTGCTCTTGCCGGCCCCGTTGGGGCCTACTACTGCGATCAAACGCCCCTCCGGCAGCGACAAATCCACATCCCACAAGACCGGCTTCCGGTGATAGGCCACCGTCAGATCTTTAATCCACAGGGGGGCTCTCGATGGGTCTCCGGAGGGCCCTGCCCAGGTTGGTGCCGTCGGGGATGGTGATACCGTCATCGAAGACTCCTTTGTCATGAATTGGGGGATGATGAGGATTGCCAGCCAAAAGCGGCTAATGGCCAATCGTCAGTCGGTCGTTCATGCCTCTGGGCGGCGGTTCACCCCCCAGGGCCCGGGATATGATGGTCACGTTGTGGTCGATCATACCGATATAAGTCCCCTCGTAGGTCCCTGGAGGGCCCATGGCATCGGAGAAGAGTTCTCCGCCGATAACAACCGTATGTCCCCGGGACGCGGCACCTTCCACCAGCGCCTTTACATTCTTATCGGAAACGCTGGTTTCGACGAAGACGGCGGGGATTTTCTTTTCGACCAGCATGTCGACGATTCGGTTGATGTCCTTGAGACCCGCCTCCGACTCCGTCGAAAGACCTTGGATTCCCATAACGGCGAGGCCGTATGCCCGACCCATGTAGCTGAACGCGTCGTGAGCGGTGATCAGAATCCTCTGCTGGTCCGGAATGGCGGCGATGGCGGTTTTCGCATATGCGTCGAGGGCTTGCAGTTGTTCGAGATATCGGCTCGCGTTTTTCCGATAGGTACCTTCATTGGGCGGATCGAAGGCCTCCAAGGCGGCGGACACCACGTCCACGGCTTTTATCCAGCCACTGACGTCCATCCAAACGTGGGGATCGTTGTGGTTGGTCGTATCGTCATGGATCAGATAGTCGGTTTTAAGCCGCTCCGTGACGGCGATGACCGGACGTTTTCGTGAGACTTTTTCCAGAACGTCCCCCATTTGACCTTCCAGGAGCAGTCCGGAATAAAAGATCATGTCCGACCTCAATAGGGCCGTCACGTCGCCCCGGGTGGGATTGTAGACGTGGGGATCCACACCGGCGCCAATGATCGTGGTCACCTCTGCGCGTTCCCCGGCCACTTCCTTGACTATGTCTCCCACCATACCGACGGTGGCGGCGACCTTGATGGGATAATTCCCCTCGAAGGTATCGGCGGAAAGGGCCGAAACCGGGATGAGAAGCAGCATCGACAGGAGAGGGGCCGCCAACCTCCATCGACATCCGGCAAAATAACCAAACGATTTGGATCCACTGACCATGTGCCCTCCTGTTTCTCGGTCTCTGTCGTCGGTTGACTTGAGGGTACGATTTGACAAAAGATAAGGGCGAAAAGATTTTGATCAACCAAAATTAATATTTTTTTTAACCAAAATAATGGGTGGCGTCATCGGGCGGTTGTCACGGAAATGAAATGGCCTCCACGAAGAGTCGGTCGGCAACCGTCAAACCGATGGCGCAGGGGCGGGCGGATGTTTTGTCTTCCGGCTTGAAGGTAATCGGCCCATCGAAGGGAGCCCTGTCGACCACCGTGCCGACCGTACCGATGGCGATGCCGAGCGCATCCAGATACGTCAACAACTCTTCGCTGTCAGGGAGGACACGCACGATTCGGACGCTGGTTCCCGGCTCAATCCCGGACAGCCGTTTACAGGAGACTGGAGGCATGTGCCCATGAGAATCCGGGATGGGTTCCCCGTGGGGGTCGGTGGTGGGATGGTTGAGCATGGTGTCGATGGCCTCGAGTACCCTGGGAGAAATGTGATGTTCGAGTTCTTCCGCTTCCCGGTGAACCTCATCCCAGGTCAGGCCGAGGACCCGGTGTAGGAAGGTCTCGACCAATCGATGCCGTCGAATGACGCCCAGGGCTTCCCGGCGGCCCTCCGAGGTCAGTTGCGCGCCCTGATGGTGGCGGTAGTCAAGCAATGGAGGGCTGGTTTTGGAAAGACGTTTGAGCATTTCGGTAACAGAGCCCGCGGTAAGGCCCAATCGGCCGGCGATCCGGGAAGTCTTGGCGCGCGCGTCTTGCTCTTGGATTTCGTAGACGGCCTTGAGATAATCCTCGACGGTATCCGAACGCATCGTTTGTCTCCGGGATTGAGGTGAACGGCACATCGGTTCAATTTACTTATAGGGATTTCAGACGGAAAAATCCATCGATCCGTTGAATGTCGAGAAACCGAACCTTATCGCTCCCGGAGTCGTCACCGATGGATCGATGGCAGCCGCCGCCTCTGTCTCGCCTGTGGGGGATCGGATCATCTCGCCTCTCGCCCGAGGGAGGGTCTCTCCAACCGCTGCAACCGGTGAGTGGGCATCGTTTTTTAACGTCATGATGGATATGACAGGATAGGTTTGGATTCCTTGAAAAATGGGTCAAGCGGTTTTCTTTCCTCTGCCGCGGACGGGTGGGATCAGGAGAGGGCATGCTCATAATCCCATTTCCACACCAGGGGGTCATAGGGAACACCCTCAACGGGTCAACCCGGGACGGGCGAGGTGATATCCGGTGGCCGTCTGATAGGCGTGGGCCAGCCGAATCGCGGCAGACTCGCAAAACAGGTTCCCGGTCAGGACGATGCCGATGGGAAGCCCATCGCCGTCGAGGCCGTGAGGTATCACAAGCTCCGGATGACCCGTGATGTTGGAGAGCAGGGGCGACAGGGACAACCTTCCGATCAGGACATCGATGCCCTCCATTCGTCGGCCGACCTCCTCCATCAGAAGCGTCCGGGCCCGGTTGGCCTGGACATAGGCTACCGCGGGCACCGTTCTGGCCGCTCTGAACCGATCGGGCCAGTTGCTGTGGGAAAACACGTCCCCTCCGGTTTCGTTTTCAAAATAAAGATCCTCGTGGGCCGCCGCCGATTCAACCATCATCCCCAGAGACGATGCCTCGACCAATGCCGTCATGGGGTTATCAGGGCCGTCTTCGATCTCGGCAATACCAACGCCCATCGCTTCAATGGTTTCCACTGCCTTCCTGTGGGCCGCCAGGATGAGCGACAGTCGCTTGTCTTCCGTCGACATGTCGAACAGGCTTCTGGAGACGCCCACCCGCAATCCCGTCAGGTCCGAATCCGGATTCCAATCAAACGGCAGATCGATTACCGTGCGATCCATGGGGTCGGGCCCGCAGATCGCCCGGAGAACGATGGCACAGTCTTCGGCGGACCGGCATATGGGCCCGACCTTGTCGTGGCTCCAACTGACGGGCATGGCGCCGCAGCGGCTCACCCGTCCGAATGTCGGCCTCAGGCCGCTGGCGCCGCACATCATTGCCGGGGCGATCAAGGACCCATTGGTCTCAGTGCCGATGGAAAACCCAACC
>JASFIA010000306.1:0-4259 GCA_050122915.1 Desulfobacterales bacterium
CGAACAGGGCGCGGATCGGTGATCGAGCCGATTTGAGTGCGGTCGATATGCCGCCGACTGCAACTGACAGGCGATTAGAAAAAATTTGCTCAATTGAGTGAAAACAATTCGAATTTTTTCCGGTCAGCCGTGACGCGTTGTGCCATAACTATCTGAAATAAAATAGTAAGTTTTTTTCAGTATTGGTATGAAAATTGAACAATCATCGACAAAGACCAAATAGACCAGAAGAACACAACCGTGGTTACGACGAAGGGCCGGCTTTTTTGAACGCCACCTCGGGTGCGGGTTGGTATGGTGTTTACTGGCCGTCGATTTCCGGATTGGCCTGTTACGAAGGGATTAGGCCATGAAGCGGAATGATGTCCGGAAGGGGTTCCCGGTGAATAAATACATAGGACCGGAGCGGCGTGGGGGCGAAGATCGGCGACTTGGCCGGAAAGCTTGGCTCCCCCCCCTCAAAACCGAGGGCAGGAGGGTTCACGTCCGGCGACGATCGGACCGGAAACGGATATTCCTTTTGGACCGTTACGGCGCATCGATATTTGCCCTTATCATGGCCATCTTGCTTCTGAGTCTCACCGACGCCATGCTGACGTTGATCCTATTGAACCACGGTGCGGTGGAACTCAATCCGGTCATGGCCTTTTACATCGATCTCGGTCCCGAGGCGTTTCTGATAACCAAATACCTGCTGACGGCATTGCCTTTGGTGTTCATGCTTTTCTTCAAGGACTGGCTGTCGCGGCGCTTTGCCATGGGGCATCTCCTTATGCCGGCTGTCGCCGGTGTCTTCGGGAGCATCATCCTCTGGGAACTCTATTTGATGTCTAAAGTATGGGGGTAGCTTCCGGCGGCGGATCCCCATGAGGGTGCGTCGGACCGGATATTGATTGCGCCATTCGATACGGCAGTTGTCTTGGGCGGCGGCCACCTTTTGAGCCATTTCTGCTGGATGAAAGCAGAAAATGCCTCCCTATTGCGTCAGCATATCTCCGATGAATATCTCTGCCAATCGGTCTTTCCGCGACATATTTCGGTGGCGGCAGGCCTTCTAACAATACCATACGGAGTTTCACCAAGGATCCCACCGTTTCCCCCGCTGGAAGGGGCGACCGCATCGCTTGCACCATTTCGATGGTCACATCGATCTTACCCATCATCGTTTCTTTCTACGGTAAAGCGCCATGACCCTTCCGGCTATCGCCATGCCACTCAACATGGCCCCTTCCACTCTCGAGCCGTGGCACCAGTCCCCGCATGCCCCGATTCGGTCTTCAGGGTTCCACACACAGCCGGAGGACAGGGGATCGACCGGTGCGGCATCGTCCCAAAAATACCCCGCTGCCTGGGACGGGGTTCTGGTCTCGATTCCCACTGAACGAAAAAAGGTTTGCAGCATTTCGTGGACGACGTCTTCAGGATGGTTTTGGGCATTGGCCCTGGACCAAGCCGCATCGGCATGCAGCACCCAGGTTTCCGGGGAAGGGGCGATTCTCCTGCTGCTGTCCCGGGCGGCCCATTTGACCGGACTGTCGTTGATAAAGGCTCCGTCAAAGGGGGCATCGATAGGGGCGTCGAAACTCGCCGTCGCTGACCAGCAAGGGTTCATGGCCACCGACGCCACGGCCGCCGCCGTCGGATGGTCCCCTGGAAGGAGGCAGGAGACAGCGGACGGCGGAGCGGCGATGACAACGGCGTCGAACGGATCGGGCGTGCGGGCTGCGTTAAGGGTGAGACGCCATCGGGTTCCGTCACGGTGAAGGCTGGATACCGACATCCCGCACATCACCTTGAGATCCGAGGCCATGTGGGTGCAAATGGATGCCATGCGGGGTGCGCCTACCCAACGGTCGGGATTGTTCCGTTTGGGGATGATCCGGCCGTTTTTAACCGAAACGATCCGACCTTTCCATCGGACAAGAATGCCCTGGTCTTTCCATGACCGAACATAGGGAAGCACCCGGGGATCTCGGACCGTCATGTACTGAGCGCCGCTATCGATCGGATAATCGTGGGTCCCCGAACGGCCCAGACGTCCACCAGGGGCTGGTTCTTTTTCGAAAACGGTTACCTCGTGGCCATGGTCGGACAGGATGCGAGCTGCGGTAAGACCGGAGACGCCTGCGCCGACCACTGCAATCCTCATAATGCTGCCCTGGGAAGGTCTTGAAACAAGATGCCGATATGCCTTCATGTCGAGCCGCTTGGCATGGCTTCGGGTGGAACGGGGTCTCAGCCGCCCTTGAACGGGGCGGTCCGGGTGGAAGGGGCGGTCGAAAAGGCCGAGGCACCAGAGCAAGCCACCGTACGAATTGGGGTCGTGGCCGTCGAGGGCAAAGCGATGGTTGAGGTCAATCATGATCTCGAGGGCCGACTCCGGATCGGCTGTCCAGTGAAGAATGGCCTTGCCCCATGTCATTCTCAGGTTGTTGTGAAGTTCTCCATGCCTGACCAATGAGGTTTGTGCCATGTCCCAGAGTCGATCGCCGGTCTTTCCCCGCGCCATTTGTTCCCAGGTGAAAAGGGCTGGCCGGGGATCGCTGCGGTGGTCTTGCAGCGTCCGTTGGGCCCAGCCGGGCAGGGCACCGAAACGGCCAGGAGCCGGTTGATAAAAGCAGAAGTGGTGCGCCAATTCCCGCCAGACGATCAACTCGTCCAAATACTTCATTGGTCCCTTGCCGCCCACGGCGGCTGCTTCTCTGGCAATGCGAAAAGGAGACACTTGTCCGAAGTGGAGATAGGCGGACATCCGGCTGACTCCCCGGGGAAAGGCGATTGCGGCATCGTTTCGGAGGCTGGCGTATGCGTGGAGACCTTTTTCCTTGAACCGGTTCCAGCGGGCATAGCCTTCCGATGACCCCCCCGGCGTGTGGGAGATCGAACCGATTGATTGGTCGATGTAACGCTTCGAAGTCTGTTCGGCGAGGTCGATGTCGGCCAGCGCTAATGGGTGAAACCCAAGGTCATGTGTGAAGGGGCGAGCCTCGAATGGGAGGGGCGGCCAGGGGACTGATACCCGTTTATCCACTTCCTCGGCAATGACATCCCGGAACCGATAGGCGCGGTCGACGGGTCGGGTGATGGACATCATCGGAACAATGCAGGCGCAATCGACGGCCCAAACCGCGACGCTTGCAGCTTTAGCAAGGGCCAGCCATTGGGCGTTAAATGGTGGGACCGGCATGTCCTCGACAACCACCGCTGCCGACCGTTCCGACAGTGATTGAAGGGGGGTTTCCTTTCCGGCAGAATCCGCCATGTAGAAGGCGTAGCGAATCCCTCGATCCAGTAAGGAGCGTCTGATCTCTCGAGCGCCCTCGAGGATGAATGCGCTGTGTCTGCTGGATGCATAGGGAGACCGTTCGTTTAGTTCCTGATAGACCAGAATCGGCACCCGAAGCACTTCGCCAACGGACAGCGCGACCTCCAAGGCCGGATTTTCATGGTCTCTCATGGCGTGCGCCATGGCGTAAAGCACGAATGATCCGCTTTCATTGAGCGGGTTGTCGTTTACCGGCCGTATCCGTTCTCTCAAATGATTGACGGGAAGGTATAGGCGATCGGATATGGTCATTGATGCAGACTCCTTATCATAAAGATGGCGCCACGAAACGAAAAACCGTTCCGCGGCGCCGGGTGGGACTTAAGGAGGTCGTTTACAAACGGCAATTGCGATCTTTAGACCGTCTGGGGACGGGGTAAGGAAACCCCGTCAACCTCTTGGGTACTGAGGAGGTTGCTCTCAAGATCTTTTCCCTTTAGGTCTTCGTAGGCATTCGCAGCGCCCTCGGGCGTCGTCCGAATGGGGAACTTGAAGCGTTTGATGGTGCCGTTTCTGAACTTGCAGGTCCACATCACGTCTTCAGTTCCCATCATCGGCATGATGTTGCTCCCGAGGGGGACAAAATCTGCGTAGCCTCTCACTTCAATTGCCTGGGTGGGACAGATTTTAACGCATGAGAAACATTCCCAACATTGATCCGGCTCTTGATTGTACGCCTTCATCTGGTTGGGGTCCAAAACCATCAGGTCGTTTGGACATATGTACATGCATGCGGTTTTCTCCCCACCCTTGCACCCATCACATTTGTCTGAAATAACAAAGGATGGCATTCTAATACCTCCTGCCTGTTTTCGACCGACGACAAGGTTTCCGGTAATCGGAAGCCCCCGCCAGCCGTTGCGCCGACCGGCACAATTGGATAATCCTTACCGTACATAAACATTCTAATTATTGTCCAATTTATGTCAATATA
>JASFIA010000307.1:0-4253 GCA_050122915.1 Desulfobacterales bacterium
TCATTGAAGTTAATCACTGTGGCCTCCTTATGGTAAAACCGACGCGATGGTCGATCGCAACCGAGTGTCTGCAGGCGAAAACCGCCTGAAGGATTTCTCTCGCTGAGTCGTTGAGAAACATCCGGATTATTCCATTAGCGGGTCGGTAGGGCATCCGTTCCATGAATCCGTCAGAACCCGCCCCCTGTCCGGAATCCCCCGCCCCCGAAACCGCCCCCGCCGCCGCTGCCGCCTCCGAACCCGCCCCAGCCGCCACGGGAAGGGCCGCCGAACCCGCCAAAGCCGCCCCTGCGGCGATGATTGCGGCCGATCTTCTCCCAGGCCCGATCCGACCCCATCATCCCCCCCAGCACCTGACCCAGAAGCACGGACAAACCGAGGTCGGATGAAAACCCGGAGTCGTAAGCGTCGTAGCTTTTCCGGCGAAATCGCCGTCGGACTTCCTCGAGTTCGGCCAGGGCTTTCCGTCGCTCGGACACTGCCAGGGTCGCATCTCGAATGTCGGCCTCGAGGTGACCAACCCGCTCCCTGAACTGCCCGATCCGGGCGACGATCGCATCGTCTTCAAGCCTCGGCGTCGATTTGGCCTGACGGTAGAGCTCGGTCAGTTCCTCCCGCTGAAGCTCGGACAGGATCAGTTCGAAGGCCTGCTTCGAATACCCGTCTCCCCCCGCATCGAGGGATTCCCGGGCTTCGAGTAACTCCCCATGCCGCGCCTCCTCTTTATCGATATCCTCGTCGAGGGCGTGAATGTCCGCTTCCAGGCGGTCCAGCCCCTTTTGGAGATCGGGGATCCCGTCGGCCTGGGCCGCTTCACGCTCCATTTGCTCCAGGGCCTGGAACTCGAGCTCGGCCGTCTGACCGGTTTTGGTGGCGTGATCCCTGAGTCGTTCGGGAAGTTCCAGCAGCATGTGGTAATTGGCACGGGCCTTCCGGAAATCGATCAGACGCGCCACCCAGCCGTCGAGGAGCCGGGCGATCGGGTTCGCCCGATAGTCAGGGGTGAGGTATCGGCGCTCCCACAGGTAGGTGAACAGGCTGTCCGCTTTGTACGGACGGCCCTTCTCGGCCCGGTCGTTTTCCGATTTGGTTGCTTTTTCGTCGGCGTTTCGAGCCACCGCTCCCGCTTGTTCCGCTCTTTCTTTCTGCTGCCGGTAGGCCTCGGTCTCGGATACCCGGGAATGGAGCTCGCTCAGGCGGTCCTCCAGAGCCTCACCGGCGGCGTCACGCTCCTCCTGGAGGGCTTTTCGGCGCGCTTCCAGGGCTTTCTGCCGTTCCTTGCTGTCATCGATCTCTTTGACCAATGCCGATTTTTGGTTCCGGTGGTTGTCGAGAAGGGCCAGGGCGTTACGGTCGATCTCATCCAGCTGACCGATCATCCGGTCGGCTTGAAGGTCGTCTAAGCGGTAGCGTGCGAGCCGTCTGAAATGCTCCGCCGTTTCGACACGGATGGATGTGAGCTCCCGGTTCAGATCCTCCATGCGACCGGTGGTCGATTCCAGCTCCGTATGGGCCCGCTGAATGTGCTGGTTGATCTCATGCATCGACTCCCTGCCAGATATCATCTCTTCTGCCTCCTACCACTCGGTGATGGCGCCGCCTGTCGTGGGCATCAGGTACGTCGGGAGCAGATCGCCCCGCTCCTTGACCCCGAACCGCCTGTTGCCGACGATGCCGTCGGCCTCTTTGTCCCGACGGACCCCCTCGAAGACATCGGCGTTCACCCGCATCCCCCACTTCTGGACGTTGCGGGTCTTGCCGTCCTCTTCACTTGTCACCGGAACGGTCAGGGTCTTCCCCCCCGGCGTGACGGCCTCGACGATGAGGTAGAAGTTGCGCACCCCCTGTTTGTCTTCCGGTATCCGCCAGACGCCGCTGGGTTCGCCGGGGCGGGACACGATCCGCAATTCGTACTCCTGAACCACCTGCCCGTAGAGCTGCTGGAGCCGCTGGGACCCTTGGCGGGCGCCTTCGACGTCGCCCCGGTTCAGCGCGGCCATGGCGTCGGCATGGATGGCCTGGGCTTGCTGCCGTGCCGCATCGGTCCGGGATTCCCTGATGACGCTGTCCCGCTCTTCAGCCAGCTTTTCGGGCAGCACCCCCAGCTCCGCAATGGCGGTTATCGACGCCTCGGCGGCCGAGAGATCGCCTTCGACCCTCTGAATCAGCTCCTCCCGCCGGGCCAGCCGGTCTCTTACCGCCCCGCCGTCTTTCTCAAGACTGTCGGCATCGAAATCCGCCTCAACGGCAAGCGCCTCAATGGAAGTCATCGTCTCCGCAGCCGAGGCAATTCGACGGCTGGCGTCTCCGCTCAACTGATTGACGGCGGCGCCTCCCTGCCCGGAGGCTTTGCCGACCGCATCCTCCAGGGCACGCTTCAGGGCAGCGGAACGGTTCCTGGCCACCTCGATCCGGTCCCCCTGACGGGCGACCTCGAGGTTCAGCGCCTGGACGGCTTTCGCGCGACCGCGGGACTGGGGCCCCACGACGGCGAACTGGTAGACGGCATAGCCGACGACCAAAGCAATGATGGCGTAGAGGCCGCCCCTGGCCCAGGCCCCCCGCCGCACGTACAATTTGGCCAGCCAGTGCTGGAAGCCGGGCGCCGGGGGACGGTAGACGAATCGCTCCTCCCGGAGGGCCGCCACCCCTTCGGCGACGACGGCATCGGAGACATCGATACCCTGGGAGGCATAGATGTTCTTGATTTTCTCCGCCAACGCCCGGTCCCGGTCCTCCCTGCCCAACTCCCGATCCAGTACCGACGCCTCGTGGCGAAGGGTGTCCACCACGTCCATGGCCAGCATGACGTCGTTCAGGTCGGTTTTTTCTTTCTGATCACCGTCACCCATGGGTCAATTGCCTTCCGGACCGGGCCAGCTCGACCATTCGGCGCTTACCGTCCTCGACGGCTTGGCTGATCTCCGCCTCGTTTTTGCTGCTCAGGTCGCGCATTTCCGCGATCAGGGAGCGGGATTTCTCCTGGAAGGTGATGACGGATTCCAGGAGCTTCTTGACGCTCTCGGCTTTGATGGTGGGGCCGTAGCCGGCTCTGAGGGCATCCTCCTGGACCTTGTCCCCGACCTCGGAGAGGGTCTCGAGACTCTTGTTGATGCCCTCCTTCATGGCCTCCAGGGTTCGGGTGCTCTCGTGAAGCCCCTGGAGGCTGGTAAAAGATGCGTTGAGAGCGGTGAAAACGGTCTCGTTGGTGCCGAAGAAGGAAACGGCCTGGGAATAGACCCGCTCCTTGACATCGGTGGACTGGAGCAAACGGGCCATGATGACCTCGGTGGTGTTGTAGCTGACCGACAGGTTCTCGGCCAGATCCTTTGCAATCTGGAAGCGCTTGTCCTCCTCCTGAAGTTCCCGGAGGGCCTCGTCCCTCGCCAGTTCCAGCTTGGCAACGGCTTCGGCCTCGCCCCCGGCCGACGCCTCCAGGTTCTTTGAGGCGGCCTCCAGGCGCCCCTTGGCGGCCTCCAGTTCGGCCGCCGCCTTTTTCAGCAGCTGAAGGGCCAGCACCTGGGCCTCTTTGATCGCACCGCGGAAATCCCCGTAAGCGTTCAGGATGACGGTCTCCCGCTCGATCTGGTCCTTGGTGTCCACAGCCACGTCCATGTAGCGGTCTTTGATCTTACGAAAGCGGCTGGTGATGTCTCCCCGGGTCACTTTCATCCAGAGATTGCGAATACGCTCCAGGGTGTCGATCTTCCCGTCGTCCAGTTGGGTCACCATGCCCTGAGCGTCCTCCCGGATGCTGTCGAAGGCATTGGTGATGTCCTCGTAGCGCTCGCCCACGTTCATGGAGACGATTTGCTCCCGGACGACCTCGTTGAACACGGTGGTGTGGTTGAGGGTCCTTGCAATGGCAATGGCTTTTTCCTCGTCCAGATCGCTGATCTGGTTGATGAGAGCGATCACGGGCATTTCATCTGGCTTTTCGGGCATGAGTCCAAGGTCCCGAAGCTTCCCCAGGGCCTTGTCGAGGTAGGTCAACGGCGTGGCGACAAGATCTTTGGCTGTCATGGCGTTTTTCCTTGTTTGGATGGCATTGACGTTGGTTGCTCGGGAGTTCGAAGCCCGGCGTCCCGGCCCGTGGCTGATGCACCCCCCGAAACCGGTCAAAGCCGTCAGGGGTGGCTGCCGACAAAATCCTCAAAAAGCCCATAGAGCCGTTTCATTGGCTACCCAGAATTAAAGGATCAGGGCAGTCGGCCCGGCAGGAGAGTTGGAAAGTCGGAGGTCGGGAGCGGTCG
>JASFIA010000308.1:0-4249 GCA_050122915.1 Desulfobacterales bacterium
ATCAGAGGGGCCACCCCCCACTTCGACTACGTTAGTGCCGAGGTAACCAAAGGGATCGCCGTTGTCGGGCTTGAGGCCGACATTCCCGTTATTTTCGGCATCATCACCACGGACACCATCGAGCAGGCCATCGAGCGCGCAGGCACCAAGGCGGGCAACAAAGGGTGGAGCGCCGCGATCACTGCGGTCGAAATGGCCAACTTGATCGATGTGGTAAACCAGGCCTGACGGGCGGGCGAGGCCGTATTGGTCGGCGCTGGTAAAGAGCGGGAGCGCCGACATACCCCTCTGCATTCGGTGCCCTATCGGTGATCACTAACCCAACGTTCTCTCATAGATACTTTTGCCATGGGTAATCGACGACGGGCGCGCGAACTGGCGATGCAGGCCCTCTATTTTATCGACATGAGCCACCGCAACCGGGAGGAAGCCCTATCGCTTTTTTGCCGCCATTTCACCCCTTCCAAGAAAGTCGAACCTTTCTTCATTCGTCTGGCGGCCGGCGTACTCAGGGATGCGGACGCCATAGACGGCATCATCGAAGGCCGCTCGGAACACTGGCGGGTGGATCGCATGGCCTGTGTAGACCGCAATGTCATCCGCATCGCCGTATTTGAAATGATGCGGCACCCGGAAACCCCTGCCCGGGTCATTATCAACGAGGCCATCGATATCGGCAAGAAATTCGGCACGGACGAGTCCGGCCCTTTCATCAACGGAATTCTCGACAGCATCCGGATCGGCATCGAATTGGGGGACATCCGTCCCATGGCCGATCCACCGACATCGGCTTCCGACCAGAAACCGTCTTTGGGGAGTGACTCATGAAAATCGTCAAGCTCTCGGTGGGCCCGCTAATGGCCAACTGCTTCATTCTTGGATGCCAGGACACCGGCAACGCGGCCGTGATCGATCCGGGCGGAGATGTCGATCGCATCCTGACGGCGCTGGCTAAGGAGCGCCTGACGGTAACCGCCATCATCAATACCCACGGCCACTTTGATCATGTGAGCGGCAACCGGTCCCTGAAGAAGACCACTGGCGCCGATATCATGATCCATCCGGAAGACGCGCCCATGCTCACTCAGCTGTCACGCTCTGCCGGCGCCTTTGGGCTGAGCGCCGAAGATTCGCCGGCACCCGACCGCCTGCTGAATGGGGGCGACCATGTTCAGGTGGGACGGATCGACCTGTCGGTTTTGCACACCCCAGGGCATACCCCGGGGGGCATCTCTCTTTTCACCCCGGGGCACGTCTTTGTCGGCGACGCCCTCTTTGCCGGGTCCATTGGCCGCACCGATTTTCCGGGCGGAAATCACGACACAC
Source organism: Desulfobacterales bacterium (assembly GCA_050122915.1). Lineage (GTDB taxonomy): Bacteria > Desulfobacterota > Desulfobacteria > Desulfobacterales > UBA5852 > CALNZV01. Next base: position 1,327 of record JASFIA010000308.1, read on the forward strand.
TGATCCGAAGCATTCGCACGCAGCTGTTCGGTCTCGACGAGGACGTCGTTGTCTATACCGGCCATGGGCCGGAAACCACCATCGGCCAAGAGAAGCGTTTCAATCCGTTTGCTGCCATCCGTTGAGGCCGCGGCGCCCCCTCTCCCCCGCCCCGGCCCACCACCCGCGGGCACGGTAAGTAAAGTCTTGTCCTTGAACTCTTCCCGTGGCTCTGATAATCTGGATTTTTATGCAATAGCGGATCTGACCGGATATCCTGTTGACAGTCCCTGCAGACCAGCCGAGGTTCCATGAGTGCCGACGATAGCCGGATAATCCGGAGAAAGACGTCTCCGATCCAACTGGGTTCCCTTCAGGTGGGAGGCGACGCTCCCATCTTTGTCCAATCCATGACCAACACCCAGACCCAGGATGCGGCATCCACCATCGATCAAATCCGGCGCCTTGAAAACGCCGGTTGTGAAATCATCCGGGTAGCGGTGCCTGACGCCGATGCCGCCGACGCCATTCATGCCATCAAACCCGCCATCAGTATCCCCCTGATCGCCGACATCCACTTCGATCACCGCCTGGCCATCAGGGCCGCCCGCGCCGGAGCAGACGGGCTCAGACTCAACCCGGGCAACATCGGGGGGAAAACCGCCATCAAAGCCGTTGTCGACTGTGCACGGGATTTCGGGTTGCCAATTCGAATCGGGGTCAATGCCGGCTCTCTCGAAAAGGGCCTGATGGACGCTCACGGAGGCGCAACTCCGGAGGCCATGGTAGCCAGCGCACTTCGTCACGTGGATCTGCTGCAACAGCTCGATTTTCATCAGATCAAAGTGTCCGTCAAGGCATCGGACGTCCCGCGAACCCTTTCCGCCTATCGCCTGCTGGCAAAAAGCTGCGATTTGCCCCTCCACCTGGGTGTAACGGAGGCGGGGGGCCTCTATCCGGGGATCGTCAAGTCCTCCATCGGAATCGGCATGCTGCTGGCGGAAGGCATCGGCGACACCCTGAGGGTATCCTTGACCCGGGATCCCGTGGAAGAGGTCCGGGTTGGGTTTGAGATTTTGAAAACCCTTGGATTGAGACAGCGGGGGCCGGAGATCATTTCCTGTCCGACCTGCGGAAGAACCCGAATCGACCTTTTTCAGATTCTGGAAACGGTGGAGGCCGCACTTCTGGAGACGTCGAGCACGATCAAAGTCGCCATCATGGGCTGTGTGGTCAACGGGCCGGGGGAGGCCAGGGAGGCCGACGTGGGCATCGCCGGCGGCGACGGCACAGGCATTTTATTCAAAAAGGGAAAAGTGGTTAAAAAATTCCCGGAAGACCAATTGGTTCCGGTGCTGCTGGATGCCATCAAACAGTTCGACGATGAAGCCCGCTAGCGGGAACCGACCGGCAACACCTCCGGGAGACCATATGGGAATCGGGGCCGGCAACGGCCTCCGACGAGGACGGACGGCGCGGCGGGTCCAGATGCCGATACCCGAATCCATCCCTATCGTCTTAATCAACCCCATTACCAGAAACCGGAGTTACGACTATGCCCAGCGCTACGAAAACGGCCATCACGCCGACAAGGAAAGATGATTACCCGGAATGGTATCAGCAAGTCATCAAGGCATCGGATCTGGCTGAACGATCCCCCGTCAGGGGCTGCATGGTCATCAAGCCGTGGGGGTACGCCCTGTGGGAGAACATCATGGGCGACATGGACGCCATGTTCAAAGAAACCGGGATCAAAAACGCCTACTTTCCTCTTTTTATCCCGTTGAGCTTTCTTGAAAAGGAAGCCGAGCATGTGGAGGGATTCGCCAAAGAGTGCGCCGTGGTGACCCATCACCGTCTCGAAAAGTCCGATGACGGCGGCCTTATTCCTGCGGGCAAGCTGGCCGAACCCCTGGTGGTCCGGCCGACGTCTGAGACCATTATCGGCGATAGTTTCGCGCGCTGGGTATCCAGCTACCGAGACTTGCCAATCCTTCTCAATCAATGGGGCAATGTGGTTCGCTGGGAAATGCGAACCCGTATTTTCCTGCGGACCAGCGAGTTTCTCTGGCAGGAAGGGCATACGGTCCACGCCACCGAAGCGGAGGCCAGGGATCGAACACGGATGATGCTGGACGTCTACGCCCGATTTGCGGAAGAGTACCTGGCCATGCCGGTCGTCAAAGGGGCAAAAACACCCTCCGAACGATTCCCGGGAGCGGTGGACACCCTTTGTATCGAGGCAATGATGCAGGACAGAAAAGCCCTCCAGGCCGGCACGTCTCATTTTCTTGGACAGAATTTCGCCAAGGCGTCCGGTATCCGGTTTCAGACCGCGGAAGAAACCGAAGCCTATGCCTGGACCACCTCCTGGGGATCCTCCACCCGAATGATCGGCGGGTTGATAATGACCCATAGCGATGACGACGGACTGATCATGCCTCCCCGGGTGGCATCAGCCCACGTGGTGCTCCTGCCAATCTGGCGAAAAGAGGCGGAAAAGGCCATGGTGCTCGAGTATGTGGACCGGCTTTCCCGAGACCTCCGAGATCAGACCTACCATGGCCGATCCCTTCGTGTCGAAATCGACCAGCGGGACATCGGTGGGGCCAGAGGCTGGGAATGGATCAAGAAAGGCATCCCCGTGCGGGTGGAGATCGGTCCTCGTGATATTCAGAAAAACGCCGTCTTCGTCGGCCGTCGGGACCGCTCCCCCAAAGAGAAGGAAACGATCGACCGGGAGGCCTTCGTGGCAGGAATTTCGAGACTCCTCGATCAGATTCAAAGCCATCTTTACGACACCGCACTGGCATTTAGAGAATCCCACACCGTCGCCATCGACCGAAAAGACGATTTTATGGCCTTTTTTACACCCGCCTCAACTGAGAAACCGGAAATCCATGGAGGATTTTCCGCCTCTCACTGGTGCGGATCCGACGACTGC
>JASFIA010000309.1:0-4243 GCA_050122915.1 Desulfobacterales bacterium
CCTGGACATGACCATTTTCAAGTTTATGCTCACGGCGATCCTTGTCGGTGCCATCGGCATCTATTGGTTGAAAGATATGGCCTTTATCGGCTTGAATCTCAAGGCGACTTCAATCGGCGGACAGGTGTTCGGAGGTCTCATATTCGGGGTCGGGTGGGGACTTCTGGGATATTGTCCAGGCACGGCCGGCGGGGCACTGGGCGAGGGACGGCTGGACGCGCTCTGGGGCATCTTCGGTATGATCGCCGGCGGAGGGATTTACGCGGTGGTGTACCCTTGGTTGAAAGCCAACATTCTTTCCATTGGCAATCTGGGTAAAATAACCGTTCCTGGCCTTTTGGGAGTCAGCCACTGGATCATTGTGCTCGCCTTTACGGGCATCTGTCTGCTCGCATTCAGGCTCTTCGAAAAAAAGGGACTCTGACGGCACCCGGTCTCCGGCCGTTTCCTGGCAAGGACCATCGACGGTCGGGGACGCGGTCCGTTTCAAGGCCATGACCCGGCAAGTGGCCATGACATTCTGGCGTCGCCGCCTCAGTGCCCGCGACTGTCGGGCTTTCCCCTCAACAGTGCTTCCGGATGCTGCTCCAGGGTCTCGGCCAGGTCTCTTACCGATTTGGCGGCGCCTGTCAGTTCCCTCAAGGCAAGAGACAGCTCGTAGCGAAGGGGAGACTGACCCCCGGTCAGTTCACGGACCTCGCCTATGAGCGCCTGCGCTTCGCCCAGCACCGATTCGGCGCTTTCGGCGGTTTTGCGGATGCGTTCGGAAAGGACGGGAATTGCCGCGTCGGCGGAACGGATCATTCGCCGGGCATCCGTCAGGCTTCCTTTGAGGTCTCGGGCCAGTGGGTCCATTTCCCGATTGATTCGGTCAAAGGTGATCCTGGCATCGGCCAGAGTCTGTTCCAACTCGGTTACCGTCGGCGCCATTTGGTCGAGAAACCGGTTGAATTTGACCAGCCCCTCGTCCAGGGAACGGAACATGTTGCCGGCCTCCTCCGAGCTGGCCATTCGGCTCACGTTCTGAACGGCTGCGGAAAGGTCGGTCAGAATCTCCCCTACGGGCAGTTGGTCGAACGAACTTGCAAGCTCTTCCGCCCTGGATGCAACGGTAGGCATTTCCGGGTAGTCCTCAGACAGGTTACGCAGGATCATCGGTCGTTCGGGGATAAAATCCAGATCGACGATGAGTTGGCCCGTCACCAGACTCTGAAGTTGGCATTGGGCCTTCAGACCCTGCTGAATCAGCTTGCCGATGAACTCGCCGTCCCCCCCGCGAACCTGATCGCCGCCGGCGGTGATCAGCCGGTCCGATTCCAGCCGCAGATGGACAGGGATGTAGATGCCTCCTGACCTTTCGTCGATGGTGACACGCATATCCGCTACGGTGCCGACACGCACGCCCCTGAAGGTGATGGGAGCACCGATTCTAAGGCCTTTGACCGACCCGTCGAAGAAGGCGACATAGGTCAGATCTTTCCGGAAGAGGGCTCCCGATCCGAAGAGGGCAAGCCCGGTGGATAGGATCAGGGCAGCGCCCACGATGAAGGCGCCGATCAGCAGGGCCCGTTTATTCTGGTTCATGGTCTGTATCCGCCTCGTCGCAGTAGAAAATCGGTTACTGTCGGGTTCGTCGCTGTGTCGAGGAGCTGACGGGGATTTCCCGAGGCAATGGCTGTCTTGGACTCGGTATCGAGAAAAATGGAGTTGCTGCCCACCCTGAAAATACTGGATAGCTCATGGGTAACCAGAATAACAGTGGTCCCCATATTGTCTCTCAGTTCGAGAATGAGATCGTCGATGCGGCTGGCGTTGATCGGATCCAAGCCTGCTGAGGGTTCGTCGCAGAAGAGAATCTCGGGGTCGAGGGCGATCGCCCTGGCCAAGGCGGCGCGTTTTCGCATGCCGCCGCTGATCTGGGAGGGATAATAGGATTCAAACCCCGACAGCCCGACCAGGGCCAGCTTAAGGGAAACCGCATCGCTAATGCCGTCGGCCGACAGGTCGGTGTGAAACTGGAGGGGCAGGCCGACGTTCTCGGCCAGGGTCATCGAACTCCAGAGGGCGCCCCCCTGATAGAGAATGCCGACAGCCTGGATGGTCTGCTCCCTGGCAGCGGGGTCGGCGTCCCAAATGTCCCTTCCCTCGTAGAGAATGGATCCGGACGCTGGAGCGAGGAGACCGATCATGTGCCGCATCAGTGTGCTTTTGCCGCATCCGCTGCCTCCCATGATGATGAAGATATCGCCGCGGTTTACGGTAAAGGAGAGACCTCGTTGAATGACCTGATCCCCGAAGGCCATGGTCAAGTTCTCGACCTGGATCGGTGGCGGCAGGGCCGATTTCTGGGAATGATCACGCACCGATGGCATCACAGACGACCGTTATCAAGGCATCGAAGATGACAATGTACAGGATGGCCGACACCACCGCCGCGGTGGCGGCTTCTCCCACTGCTGAAGCGCTTTTCCCGGACCGAACGCCCCTGAAACAGCCGCTGCCGGCGACCACCACGGCGAATACGACACTTTTGGCAATGCCGACCGTGAAATCTCCGATTCCGACGGCATTCCGGGTCTGTTCGAGATACTGGGTCGCAGCGATATCCAGATTGACCACACCGACCAGAAGCCCTCCCAGTATACCCATCAGATCGGCGTAAACGCACAGAAGGGGCATCATCAACATCAGGGCGACCATTCGCGGGAGCACCAGAAAATCGATTGGGGAAACCCCCAGTGTCTTGAGGGCGTCGATTTCATCATTGACCTGCATGGTTCCCAACTGAGCCGCGAAGGCCGCCCCGGTCCGGCCCGCCAAGACAACCCCCGTCATCATGGGTCCCATCTCTCGGGCCATGGCCAGTCCGACGAGATCGGCCACGAAGATCTGAGCCCCGAAGAGGCGAAGTTGAACCGCGCCGACAAATGCCATCACCACCCCAACAAGCAGGCTGATCAGGCATACGATGGGCAGCGCATTGGCTCCCGTTTCCCACAGGTACTGAGCGAAATCCGAGCTTCGGAATCGGCGTTTTCCTGCCACAAGCCGAATGGCGGACAGTGCCAGCTCTCCGATGAAAATGCCGACGGCTGCCATGTGGGTGACGGCTGCCATTGCAGAGAGGCCTATCCGCAGCATCCATGGCTCGCCGGCGCCGGCGTCCGCCGTTTGGGGACGGGGTGGGTTTGCGGATGCCAGTTCGAGGAGTCTTTCCACCCCTTCGGGAAAGGCTTCAACGGTGACTGGCAGCGACTGAGATCGGCAGCGGCCGAGAACACCATGGAGAAACATCAGCAGTCCGCTGTTCCATTCGACGATTCGGTGTCCTCGCAGCACCAGGCGGTTACGGTTCGGAAACCCCGCCATCTGATCAAACAACTGATGGACATCCGGCAGATCCCGGGACAGGGTCCAACTACCGGTGAGTTCGATAGCCAGAATGTCGGGGGGTTCCGGTTTGACCGACAACCCAAAGGGTGAGGATGTTTCGGTTTTCATAGGGTAATATTCCTCATGGATCTTGTACCATAGGGGGCAGGCCGCCGCAATCACAACCGCCTGCCCACCGGTGGGCAGGCAACCGGATCGTTTGACGGTTTCTTCAAAATTCAATAAGATTCATTGATCGGCGTCTGTTCTTGCCTCCGCAGAAAGGACGGTTCCACCTGTGGCGGATCCCCGCTTATCGGTTCTCCGGTTCGATACCTTTGAAGCCCTTGAGACCGCCTTTCGACGGCGAACGGGTTTCAAAGTGCCTCGCCAACATCGCGGGCTTGCAGCGTTCTGGGAGGATTTCAGGGAAGCGAACGCCGACCGCCGAGAGTTCGAGGATACGCTCACCCGGAAAACATGGGTTACCAGCAATCCGAAAGATTGTCTGGCCTTCGGATCGGCCGACCAGGTTATCAGAGCGTCGGTGCTGTCTTCGGGAGTCTCGCCCAACGGTGTCGAAGATGACGTCCGCCGGCTTGCCCGGCACTACCAACTGATGGATCACCGCCATCAACCCTTGAGAACCCTATCCGGTGGGGAGACGATGCGCCTCGCCCTGGCCAAGGTTCACGCCATGACCCCGGCCCTGTCGGAGGTGACCATCTCCAGCCCTTTCAGTTGGCTTTCCATTGACGGGCGCCGCTATTTCGACATGCTGGTTCGCAGACTCGAGCAGGACCGCATCCGTGTCGAGGTGATGATTCTTGACGGGGAGGATTCCACGGAACCGGCGACCGGATCCCCCCAA
>JASFIA010000310.1:0-4242 GCA_050122915.1 Desulfobacterales bacterium
CGCAATGACGGCATCGTTAAGGTGGGAGGCAAACGGGTCGATTTGGGAAGGGTTGCCCAAGTGTTGGAGGCGTGTGAGGGCGTACGGGATGCCCAGGTCGTTTCGGCGCCGGTCGACAGCGGGCGGGACAACGTCCTCCTTGCCGTCGTTGAGGGAAGCGTCGGTGTCGAGCCGATTGAGGCGCGGGCGATCCAGCTTTTGGAGCCCCACGAACGACCGCGCCAGATTAAAGTGGTGGCAGAGATGCCTCGATCCAGGGCCGGCAAAATTGACCATGGGTCGATAATGAGACTGTTCGAAATGTAAGCGAATATCGCCCGAAACTCTGGGCCTTAAACCGGTTTGAACGGAATCTGTTTCAATGGACGTCCATTTGTCGGGGTCAGTGCAAGTCAGAACGGGCGCCTACACGCTGCTATCCCAAATCTCTCAGCCATGCCCTGAAACCCGGCAATGGAATGGAGGACCGTCTGATCTATTTCTGGAGATCGCCACCGGATGGGGGGCTTTCCAAAGGGGTCTGCTTCAGTCCTTCGGCCTCCACGAACACCCGCTTGATCTCCGGGAAGCCTTTTTTAAGATCCCTGTCTAGCCTTGTGATGGCGGCTTCAATGGCGGTAGCTCTGACATCACCCCTGAATTTGACGGAAATGTTCACCAGGATGAAATCCGGCCCCACATGCATGGTCAACACTTCATGGACCCGGCGGATTTCCTCGTAGGAGTTCGCTATCTGCCGGATACCCTCCACCACGACCATGTCGGCGCTTTCACCGATCAGGAGGCCTTTGGTTTCGTAAGCCAGCCAAACGGCGGTGCCTGCCAGGATGAGGCCGATGACAACGGAGGCCGCACCGTCGAACCACAGGATGCCCGTCGCCTGGCTGAGGGCAATCCCGGCGAAGGCGACGCCTAGTCCGATCATGGCGGCGGAATCTTCAAACAAGACGACGAACATGCTGGGGTCTTTCCCTCGGTGAACCGCCTCAATAGTGCCCCATTTCCCCTTTGTTTTCGTAAATTCCGTCCAAGCGAAATACCAGGCTACCCCTTCGAAAACCATGGCGAGAACGAGCACGGTATAGCTGATCAGCGGCCGCTCGATGGGCTGGGGATCGAGCAGGCGATGGACGCCCTCGTAAATGGAAAACCCGGATCCGACGGCAAAAATGAGGATGGCCACGATAAAACTCCAAAAATAAATTTCCTTTCCGTGGCCGAATGGGAACTGGTCATCAGGGGGTTTCTTTGCCCGGTGAAGTCCATAGAGGAGCAGGACTTGATTTCCGGTATCCACAACGGAGTGGATTCCTTCGGAAAACATGGCAGAGCTTCCCGTAATGGTTGCGGCGATAAATTTGGTGACGGCGATCAGAAGGTTGCCGATAAGGGCAGCGATGATGACCTTCTTGGGGCCGGCGGCAGCCACAGGGACCTCCCTGGCTTCCAAGGATTGGAAAGAGGACGACTGTCGGCATCCGGCGGGGATCGTGCCCAAACCGCAGCCGAGGGGGACGATGTCCCGTTTCTAAAGAAAATGGTCCGTAAAGACAAGCCCATCCCATGGGTCATCGGAGCGTTTACGGTTTCCGTGTCAAAAAACCGGAATAAACGGGACCCCTGGAGTCCCTGAAGGATACACCATTGATTTGAACCGACGGTTTGCACGACGCCGCTGTCGACGGGTCAGCCGATTCGCCAACCGTTCGCCCCCCGGGCCGTGTTTCGGGAGTGACCAGGAACCGGAAGGAAAGCCAATGACGATCCGCTCGGCCCATACAGAGAGATGGATCGCCATCGCTTGGCTGGCAGGATTCGTGCTCTGCCCATTCAGTTTGGCCCTTATGGCCGATGAGGCTGGAAAAAACGGCATGGGGCTGATCCCGTGGCTGGGGGTGGTCCTCTGGATTTACGCTATTACCGGGGCCTCCTACCGGGATCTGGCAGCCCAGTCTTCCACCGGTCCGGCCATGGAGGTCGATCGGCTGGGGGTGGTCTTCGGGCGTCTGGCGGGAGCTGCCATGCCCCTCTGCGGTCGAATCGTCGCCACCCTGGCAGGAGCCACAGGGCTTCTGGTGACGGCGGGTTTCGTCTTTAATGAGGTGTTCGTCTACTGGTTTCCCAATTTTGCGTTCGCCTATCTCCTGCTGGGTGCCATCCTGGCCGTTCATCTGTCCGGAAAATGGTGGATCCAAGGATTTCAATTGGTATTCTCGGGGATCGCCTTGCTTGGATTAGTGGTGCTAGTGGTTGTCGGTTTGTGGGTGGGGGAATCCGGCAGTTCCCCGACCATCCCCCTGCCGAAGTCCGGCCATGGAATTCCCCTGGCACTGCTGTGGGTGTTCGTGGGGGTCGAGTGGCTATTTCTGAGCGCCGGCCGAGGCCCCGAGGCCTCAGGACCGCATTTTCGATATCTGGTGGAAGGCCTGGTCGGTTTCGGTCTCCTGATCGGCCTCTGGACATGGATCTCCCTGGGGGCAGTGGCGGCCGATCGGCTGGTCGGATCGACGATTGGGCATACCTTAGTAGCGAAGTCCATCTGGGGGCAATCCGGCAGAGTGACCATAGGCGTCGTCGCCATTTCCGGCGTTTGCGCCGCGGTCAACGGACTGTTTATGTCTGTTTCAGAGATTTGCCGCTTGCTGATCGCCAAAGGGCAACCGAACGCTTCGCCGGGTTCGGATGCCCTTTGGCGAGCCTTGCCCCCCCTTGCTCTGACGGGTGCGATTGGGACCCTGATGGCCGTCGGAGCGGCGGGCACCGCAGCGGTTGATGTGGCCCTGAGGAGCGGCCTGACCCTGGTGTTGATCCTTTACGGAGCGGTCAACGTGGCCGCCCTGCGACGATCTCGACGGAGGATCGTCGCGAAGCCGCCGATGCTCCTTCTTCTATCGAGTCCCTGGGCCAGGGGCGGGGCTGCCTTAACGCTTGCGATCGCTGCGGGGTTTCTCGTCGCAGGGGACTCGGAGAAAATGGGTATGATCGGATTCATGTCGTCGGCGGTGATTGCCGTTTTTTTTCTCGTTTTCTGTGGGTCCCGAGCGGGCAGAGGAGGTCTCGGCCCTCAGAGGGATCATTGAGCGCAACCAAGGGAGGACCCAATGACCTTACCCGTTCCATTCAACGGCAACTGGAAATGGTGGTTTGCCGCAGCCTGGGTTGCTTCGGTCGGTCTTGGACTGGGATGGGGGCCGGTCGCTGCGCAAACAGCCGCCGGCCTCATGACCAAGGAGGAACTCAAACCCCTCATCGGCAACCCCGATGTGGTCATTCTCGATGTCCGAATCGGGAAGGACTGGACGGCTTCCGAGTTCAAGATCAAAGGCGCCGAGCAGGCCAACCCGAAAGCCTTCAATGATTGGAAGGATCGCTATTCTAAGGAACAGACCCTTGTTCTCTACTGCGCCTGACCGGAGGAGAAGACAAGTGCCGGTCTGGCACGCAAGCTGGTGGAAAACGGGTATACGGACGTTTATGCTCTGAAGGGGGGATGGCGGGAATGGTTCCGAGCCAAATACCCGGTGGAAGATAAATAGGCGTCTCCGATCCCGGCAGGGGGGCTTCCAATGGGTTGATGCCGCCCGGTCACAGCGGCCTCTCGGAAGCCCTGTTTGCCGGCAAGTCCCAAATGTCTATCGTAACATTTGCCAACAAGGCATGGATTCATACCAATGGACGACAACCACTACCAGGATCAGGTGAGCCGTTTTCTGCATGACAATTGCTGTTTCGTGGAGGGTGCCGTCGAACCGGTCAATGAGCTTTTCGCTCAGTTCATGGAGTGGTGCACCGCACACCGATTGCCTTCCCGGATGATACAGAAATTTTCCATGGCAGTGGTCAGCCACAACGGCATCTATTTCGACATCCAACGTCACAAAGGGGTCATTCGACGGGTATTCGTGGGCGTTTCCTCAAAGAAACACATGTGCAGGGCCGCCTGATCGGCCGCTCCCCGCCGCTGCTACCGATGGGGTCGGATTCCTGCATCGATGACCTCTCCGTACAAGGATGCCATCCTGGCAGCCATCTCCCTGGACGACCACGTGCGGGCGAATCGTTTCGCCTCTTTCCCCAGGCATTTGCGCATCCTCGGGTCTTGAAGGACCTTGACCACCGCCGACGCGAACCTCCCAGCATCATCCTCCGCCACGACCGCGCCTTTTGCGCAGCGAAGAATGTCCTTCGTCCCCATCACGGCCGTTGAAACCACCGGCACCCCCAAGGCCATCGCCTCCAGCA
>JASFIA010000311.1:0-4223 GCA_050122915.1 Desulfobacterales bacterium
AAAGAAGGCCGGATTTCAAAGTTTGGTCATGATCTCAAAGTGATCGATTTGCCCGGCATTTACAGTTTGACCCCTTTTTCAATCGAAGAGATCGTTGCAAGAGATTACATCCTGGAAGAAAAGCCGGATGTGATCATCGACATTATCGACGCATCGAATTTAGAACGAAGCCTCTACCTGGCCACGCAATTGCGGGAACTTAGCCAGTGCCAAGTGTTATTCGCCCTGAACATGGTCGATCTGGCAAGATCCAAAGGCTACAAGATCGATTTTGAAAAACTATCCGAACTGTTGAATGTGCCCGTCGTCGCGACCGTGGGCAACCGGGAGCAGGGCATTGATGCACTGATCGAAAAAGCCATCGCTCTCGCCCAAAGAGGCGACCCGGTTGCGAGCGATCGCAAGGTCAAATACTCAAAGGATATCGAGGCTGCCATCGATCGCCTTTGCAGCCTGCTCGAAAACGGGTCCGGCTCGCCCCTCCCCTATGACCGACGCTGGACGGCGGTCAAACTGCTTGAAAATGACCCCCTGGTTCAAAAACGCATCCGACAGACTTACAAGGAGAGTGCCAACACCATTTTTCAGGAAGCCGACCATTCCAGGCAACTGCTCTCGGACCGGTTTGACGAAGATCCGGAGCTCGTTCTGACAGACGAGCGGTACGGATTCATCGCCGGCATCATGAAGGAGATATTCACCACCTCATCACGACAGCGAATAGATACGTCCCGGGCAATCGACAGTGTTCTGACAAACCGGTTTTTTGGATTTCCAATCTTCATTTTTTTTATATGGGCCATGTTTCAGGTCACCTTTGCGTTGGGTGCCTACCCGATGGACTGGATCGATTCCGGCGTCAGCGCTTTCGCATCTATTCTTCAAGACCGCTTGCCGGATTCCCTGCTAAAAGACCTCCTGGTCAACGGCATCGTTGCAGGGGTTGGCAGCGTTATCGTATTCCTGCCCAACATTCTCATCCTGTTCTTCTGTATCGCTATTTTCGAGGACACGGGCTACATGTCGCGTGCGGCATTTCTAATGGACCGGGTCATGCACCTGATCGGACTGCACGGCAAGTCCTTCATCCCCATGCTGATGGGATTCGGATGCAATGTGCCGGCAGTGATGGCCGCCAGAACCCTTGAAAGCGAAAAGGACCGAATCCTAACGATTCTGATCACCCCATTCATGTCGTGCTCTGCCAAATTGCCCGTCTACATCGTCCTGGCAGGAACCTTTTACGGCGCCCGGGCGGGGACCATGATCTTTATTCTCTACCTCATCGGCATTTCCATGGCGATCGTCTCTGGCCGCCTCTTTAGATCCACCTTGCTTCGGGGAGCAGACGCCCCATTTGTGATGGAACTTCCGCCCTATCGAGTGCCAATGGTAAAAAGCCTGCTCATCCACATGTGGGATCGCAGCAAGTTGTTTCTCAAAAAAATGGGAGGGATCATTCTGGTGGGATCCATCATCATCTGGGCGCTCTCCGCATTCCCCCGGGTCGAGCAATACAGCCGGGACTACGATAGCGCCATCAAACAGTTGCAGGCATCCGATGCCCCTGAGGCGGGCAGCGAAGCGCTCGCCGATCCGGAGGCGGAACGGCAGACCCAGATCTCCCACCTTAAAATGGCCATGAGTGCCGAGGAAACCGCTCACTCCTTCCTCGGTCGGCTGGGTCGATTGATTGCGCCGATTTTCTCGCCCCTGGGCATCGACTGGCGGGGGGGAATATCGCTGCTGACGGGTTTCGTGGCAAAGGAAATCGTCGTCAGCACCTTAGGGGTGCTTCACGCGGTAGACACCGAATCGGATGGCGCCGCTCTGCGGGGAGCCCTCAGGCGTTCAGGGATGACTCCCCTGTCGGCTTTTGCCATGATGATATTCGTCCTTCTCTATGTACCCTGCCTGGCAACGGTGGCGACGATTCACCGGGAAACCGGATCCATGAGATGGACGGCCTTCAGCGTGGCCTACACCACTGGCGTGGCGTGGCTGTCGGCATTTATTATTTATCAGGGGGGAAGGGTCTTGGGGTTTGCCTGAAGTGCAGCGGGATTCCATCAACGGTTGGCAGCCGGTGAAGTTTTGAGGGACCCTTTTTAACCTTATCTCACCACAATCTTATGGGCCATCCCACGTCCCAAAACCAGTCGGCATCCCTTTACCTCGACAATAAAAGGCCCGTTGCTGGTGTTGTTGACCACCAATAGTTCGACTCCGGGTGTCAAGCCCATGGCGGCAAGCCGATGGGCCAGTCTGCCACCGGCCCGCACGGATGCCAGTTGAACCATGCTGCCTTCGGAAGCCATGGCCAAGGGTATCATCGATCAAAATCCTCTCGCTAATTGACGACGTGCTGGCAAAAACCGATTTTGTCAGTACGCTTAACTTTCGTGATGACGAATTCTATATGGATAGACCGACATAAAGTCAAGCCATTTCCGCGTTTCGATCGGTCATGACGCTTTATTCAAAGCCAATCTGGCCACGGATTCAATATGCCAGGTGTGGGGGAACAGATCCACCGGCTGCACTTCGCAAACCCGGTAATGGTCCCGCATCAGGGCCACGTCCCTCGCAAGGGTGGCCGGATTGCAGGACACATAGACGATTATCTCGGGCGCCAGTTCCAGTATCCGAAAGACCACCTCCTTGTGCATGCCGTCCCTCGGGGGATCGATGATCATCACATCGGGCGTATCCGGCAAAGAGGCCAGCCGGTCTCGAATATCTCCTAGAATAAATTGACAGTTGGACACGCCGTTCAGATCCGCATTGGCTTGGGCATCTCTCACCGCACTCTCGACGATTTCCATTCCGATAACGCTGTCTGCCGCCTCCGACAAATAGATGGCAATGGTGCCGGTTCCGCAGTAAAGGTCCACCAGGCGCTCCCCTCCTGTCAATCTGGCGTAGCGTTTGACCGTCTCGTAAAGGAGGCGGGCACCCGCCGTATTGGTTTGAAAAAAGGAGTTCGCCGATATTGCAAACTCGAAGCCGCCGATTCGGTCTTTGATGGCTCGCTCGCCGGCAAGGCGGACCTCCCTCTCTCCAAAGGCGACCCCCGCTTTCCTGGCTGTGATGTTGTTGACCACCGATACGACAGCCGGGTATTTATCCATGATCCGATCGGCAATGGGCTGGACGACTTCCGGGCGGTCGGCGGAGGTGATCAAATTGACCATCCACCGGTCATAGGCATCCGAGTGGCGCAGCATGAGAAACCGCCAGAATCCCTCATGGGATTTCAGGCCGTAGGCCGGCAGCCCCGAAGCTTTCATCCACCGGCGGCAATCCGCGAGGATGTGGTTGCCGAGATCCGGCTGAAGCAGGCAAGCGGAGATGTCCAATACCTTGTAATAGGTGCCGGGGACGTGAAGCCCCAGGGCAAAATCAGTCTCCACCCCCGGCACGCCCATTTCATGGCTCATCAGCCATCGACGATCGGCACACGAAAACTCCATTTTATTCCGGTAGCCAAACACGGCTTCAGACGGCAGCGTCTCGTGGACGGGGACATCGTCAATTCCTCCGATATGTTTAAGAGCGTCGGAAACATGCTGGCGCTTATAGTCCACCTGGCGGTCATAGGCCAAAAACTGCCACTTACAGCCCCCACAGCTGCCGCTGTAGGGACAGGGGGCCTCGACCCTAGCCACAGAAGCGTCGAGCACCGCTAAAAGACGGGCTTCCGCATAGTTTTTCTTCTTTCGAAACACCCTTGCTCGCACACGGTCCCCCGGTACGGCTTGATCGACGAAAAGGGCAAAACCATCCACCCGGCACAGACCTTTTCCACCGAAGGCAAGATCGGTGACATCGATTTCCAATTCCTGTCCTTTTTTAATTTCCATTTGACCTCCGACCCGTTAAAATAAGAGATTGTCCAAGGCTCTTTAGAGGCTCCGGGTTATACCGTCGATCCGACAGAAGGTAAAGAAGCGGTCCCGCGGCATGACAACCCCCTTTCACCAGGAAGAGATAGCCTTCCCGGCAGACGGTCATCGTCTCATGGGTGTCTTGCACCTGCCGGCTGGTGATCCCGTGGGAACGGTCATCGGCTCCCACGGCCTGTTCAGTTCCGGGGCATCGCCAAAGCAGCTGGAACTGGCCCACTGGTGCAACCGGTCCCGAATGGCCTATTTCAGGTTCGATCACCGTGGATGCGGGTCGAGCAGTGGCGACTTCGACACCGTTACCAGTCTTGCGGGCCG
>JASFIA010000312.1:0-4211 GCA_050122915.1 Desulfobacterales bacterium
GATAATGACCGCGCCTGCCCCTTTGTTCGGGAAGACGGCTGCCTCCTCTATTCCGACCGCCCCACGGCCTGCCGTTACTATCCCCTGGGCGTGGCGAGTTTGAGCCACCGGGAAGGGGGTCCTGAAAAGGGGGATCCATCAGCGGACGAGGGGTTTTATTTCTTCGTAAACGAGCCCCATTGCAAAGGCTTCGAGGAGGATACCCTCTGGAAGGTGAAAGATTACCGGAAGGATCAGGGGGTGGACATCCATGACGAGATCAATGCCGAGTGGACCGATCTGATCGTGCGAAAACGCTCTTTCCCAAAGAACATCCAGTTGACCGATCAGACCAAGCGGATGTTCTTCACGGCCAGCTACAACATCGATGCGTTCAAGCGGTTCGTTTTCGACACCTCTTTTCTGCAGCGTTACCCGGTGGATGCGGAAACGGTTGAAGCCATCAAATCCGATGAAATCGCTCTATTGACCTTTGGTTTAAAATGGCTGAAGTCCATTTTGTTCAAGTCGGACGACGGCGCCCCGGCGCCGCCTCCTGACGCCTGACGCTGGCGCCAGCCTTCGGTGGGGGCCTGCCGACAACAGGCCCCGTCCTTTTGACCCAACAATGAATCCTTGAAGAAGATGGGCGGTCGGCATTTCGGTGGTGGGGGTCACCCCCCGAAATATTGCCGCGGGCTTACCTCTCCACCCAGTCGAAGGTCCGTTTCACCGCCTTTATCCATTGCCGGTAGGCCTTTTCCCGGGCCTCCGGGGCCATGGTGGGCGACCATGCCTTGTCCTGGCTCCAGTTGCGAATCAGATCCTCCTTTCCCGCCCAGAAGCCCGTAGCCAGTCCTGCTGCATAGGCTGCGCCCAGGGCCGTTGTCTCGGTCACTTTGGGACGGATCACCGGCACGTTGAGAATATCGGATTGAAACTGCATGAGGGTCTCGTTGACCACCATGCCCCCGTCCACCTTCAGGTGGGCAAGGTTCACACCGGAATCGTTATTCATGGCCTCGACGATATCCCTTGCCTGGAAGGCGTTGGCTTCAAGAACGGCCCTGGCCAGATGTCCCTTGTTCACGAACCGGGTGAGTCCCACAATGGCGCCGCGGGCATCCGAACGCCAGTATGGGGCGAAGAGACCGGAAAAGGCCGGAACGATGTAGACGCCGCCGTTGTCTTCCACGCTGAGGGCAAGGTCCTCTATTTCCGGTGCGCTGTCGATGAGTCCGAGGTTGTCCCTGAACCATTGGACCAACGCCCCGGCGATGGCGATGGATCCCTCCAGACAGTAGACCGGTTTTTCACCCCGGACCTGATAGGCCACGGTGGTAATGAGCCCGCTCTTGGACGGCACGGGCTCGGTGCCGGTGTTCATAAGGAGAAAGCAGCCGGTTCCATAGGTGTTTTTGGCCTCGCCGGGCTCGAAGCATGCCTGGCCGACCAATGCTGCCTGCTGATCCCCTAAGGCCCCGCAGACGGGAACCCGGGCACCCAGAGGGCCGTTTTTTCGGGTGGTTCCCCAGGTTTTTGGATCCACCGAGGGCACGATGCGGGGCAGCATCTGACGTGGAATACCCATTTCCTTCAAGATCTCATCGTCCCAGTCAAGGGTGGCCAGGTTCATCAGAAGCGTGCGGCTGGCATTGGTGACATCCGTCACATGGGCGCCGCCCTCTGGACCGCCGGTAAGCCACCAGATAACCCAACTCTCCACGGTGCCGAAATAGGCATTGCCGCCCTCGGCCGCCCTGCGGGCCTCGGGCACATTGTCGAGAATCCAGCGGATTTTAGGGCCTGAAAAATAGGTGGCGATTGGCAGTCCGGTTCGTTCTCTGAAACGGTCCTGGCCGCCATTGGCGATCAACCGGTTGCATAGGGCGTCGGTGCGGGTGCACTGCCAGACGATGGCGTTTGAGAGGGGCTTTCCGCTGCGCCGATCCCACACCACCGCCGTCTCGCGCTGGTTGGTAATGCCGATGGCGGCGATGTCGCCCCCGCCGATTCCGGCGACTTGCAACGCATTTCGAATGACGGTGCGGGTATTGTTCCAGATTTCAGCCGGATCGTGTTCCACCCAACCCGGCCTGGGGAAGATCTGCTCGTGTTCTTTCTGATCCATTCCGACGATTCGCCCGGCCGCATCGAAAACGATAAAACGGTTGCTGGTCGTACCCAAGTCAACAGCGCCGATGTAGGTGGCCATTTCTTCTCTCCTTTCCATGGTCTCCACCGGGGGATGGCCATGACGCCTTATCCGTGTTCCGGTGTGCCTTCCCTCGTTGAGAAAAGCGGTGATGCCCCTGTCATAGGGGGGGCGAGTGGTTTTTGCAAGTCCGGGTCCGGGGGGCGTTCAGGAAGACCCTCTCCCAATAGATTCGGAGGAATTCCCATGCTCTCTCCCAGCAGCCTGGGATAGGTCACTGCCGGTGGCCCGTCCGAATCGACAGCGCTCGCCCGCCGAACGGGGCCGAAGTGCAGCTGGCAATAGGTGCAGCCGGTGACGATCCGATCCGCACCGGCCCGTCGGGCGGTTCGAAGCTTATTCGTCATCATGGACAATGCGAGGGCGTCGTTTCTTCCCCACAGTGGGCTACCGCAGCAATCGGTGCGCTGGGACCACTCGATGGGGGTCGCCCCGGTCGCCGCGATCAGTTTTTCGAAACGAACGGGTGAAAAGGGATTGTCGAATGCCATGATCCGGGCCGGCCGGATACCATGGCAACCATAGTGAGCCGCCACGGTCATGGGGCCGATGGGGGTGGCGGTGCGCCTGCTGATGGCGTCCACCCCGATGTCGTCATGGAGAACCGAGAGGAGATGGCGCACGGCGATCTCGGAGGTCCACCTGAGCCCTTCTTCGGCCAGCAGCGCGTTGACGGCTTTTTCCAGCGGAGGGTGATTGCGAAGCCGGTGGTCGGCATGTTTCAGACTTCCATAGCAGCACATGCAGGGGGTCAACAATGGGTGGCCGAGCTCCTGGGCGATGGCCATGACTCGGGCCGCAGAGTAGACAAAGGCGTCGGCGTTTCGATGCCGAATCGGATAACCGCAGCAGGTCAGATCAGGGGTGATCAGATCGATCTCAAAGGCACCCAAAACCGCCCGGGTCGCTGAATCGTAGCCGGGCAGGTGATAGGGGATCTTGCATCCCGGGAAATAGACGAAAGCCATGGCTGGGGGTTCCTATACCGGTTTGTGTGCAACTGGACGCGAGGCCGCCCGGGACCAGGCGTCGTTTCTTAACTCATAGAGAATGTCCGCCACTGCGATCCCCTGGGGGCAGAGTTCCTGGCACTGATAGCAGGTGACACATTCCCGCACCATTATGGATTCGAGAGCAAGATCCCTGTGCCCCAAGCGAAGCAGATTCATCACCTGCTGGGGGGTGATATCCAGTTCGGTTTCGCCGGCTCCGGCGGCGGCGACCACGGGGCAACACCCTGAGCAAGTGCTGCACTGGACACAATGAAACAGCTGGGCCCGGGGGGCGTTCAACAAAGGATAGCGGGGCATGGTTTCCGGGTGGTCCCGGTGCGGCCGCCGGATGTTCGCGACGGAATCCGTCCCAAGGGATCCCCCGGGTTCGGGAGCAGCCACAGGCGCGTCGGATAGCCCCGTCCCCGCCACCCATTGGTCGGCATACGACCAGAGATGCTGAAGATTAATTCCGGACGGACAGTGCTGGGTGCATCGATAGCATCGGGTGCAAATGGCATTGCCACAGGCGAGAGCCCGGAGCGAGGCGGCATCGGACCGTCGCCGCCGGCTTTGGGTGCGGAGGGCCATCAGTTTCTCGGAAGGAAGGATTTCCGGCAACCCCAGAATTCGATAGGCAGGGACCACACTGCACTGGCGGTTGCAGACGCCGCAGTGGGTGCACCCTTCCATCCAGGCGGCGGGCATGCGGTCCACCGCGTATTCGGTCCGTCTCATCCATAGGGTCAGAGGTGTCGAGATCAGGTGGTAGAGCTTCCCGAAAGGGGCCAGGGCCAGAAGGGCGAAGCAGGACAGGTAGTGAACATGCCAGAGGATCAGGTCCATCCGCAGGCGGTTGAAGCGTCGGCCGGCGCCGCCGACGCTCCTTGCCACGGCGTAGGAGACGAAGGCGGATTGGGGGCTGCTGTGGCAGACCTGGCAGCTCTCCTCGTTGAGGGTCCTCCCGGCGTCCATGACCACCGGGTCGTTGTCCGGCACCGGGGCGTTGAGAACCACACCGTACT
>JASFIA010000313.1:0-4209 GCA_050122915.1 Desulfobacterales bacterium
CCTTTCGACATTGAATCGGCGCATGGTGACCGACATGAAGACGGTCGCTGCGGTGAGGCAAACCAGGACAACTCCCGTCACATACGGGTAGATTTGCCACACCAGCGGTCTTTTTTTCGGCACCGGGGCCTCCAGGCAATCGAGGGTCTCGAAACGAGTGGGGGTGTCCTAACATATTTCTAACCATTTGAGGAGTGATAGATATCGACGCCTGGACTGGGTTCCTGAGCAGGGCAGACTATGAAGAAAGCTTGCCCGAGGACATGATCAGGCGTTACCATACTTGGGTGGCCAACCGACCCGCGACGATCAATCCAAAGGGGCGCAGTCCCCATTCTGGGGCTTTTCCCCTGGTTCGGCAGTCGAACAATATCCAGCGTTGAAAAGGGCATTATGCATCCCATCATCATTCCTATTGCTGCAGGTGAACACGACATGGCGGAATCGCCCATTATCGAGGTCGAGGACCTGGTCAAGCACTACAACGACCTGAAAGCGGTCGACGGCATTACGTTTTCGGTCCGGAAAGGAGAATTTTTCGGGCTTCTGGGCCCGAACGGAGCCGGAAAAACCACCACCATCCGAATGCTCTACGGGTTTTCACCCCCGACGGGGGGAACGCTGAAGCTGTTCGGAATGGATATTCGAAGGGACTGGCGGAAGATCAAGGCACGCATCGGCGTCTGCCAGCAGGACAACACCCTCGATCCCGATCTCAGCGTTGTGCAGAATCTAATGGTGTATGCCACCTATTTTTCCATGTCCCGCGCAGAGGCCCAGCGCCGAACCGATGAACTGCTCGATTTCTTGGCCCTTTCCCATCGCAGAAACGACCGGGTGATGGATCTGTCAGGGGGCATGGCCAGACGCCTCATTCTGGCCCGTTCCCTCATCAACGACCCTGATATTTTGGTATTGGACGAACCGACGACGGGATTGGACCCCCAGTCCCGACACCAGTTGTGGGAAAAACTGGACATCCTGAAAAAAAGAGGACTCACCGTTCTCATGACCACCCATTACATGGAAGAAGCTTCCCGCCTCTGTGATTCCCTCGTCATTATCGACCATGGTAGAATCCTCGTGTCCGGAAGCCCGAAAGCCCTTATCTCGGCGCACGCCGGCAGTCAGGTCATCGACATTCAGGGCCCGTCCGCCGACCTGATGGCCTTCGTGGCGATCCGGCGAATCGAGCACGAAAACTTAGGCGACCGACTGATTCTTTACACCCCCGAGGGATCCGACCTGGATCGGGAGATTCGGGACCAGTTCTGTCCCGGCACCTGCACCTTCCGCAGCAGCACGCTCGAGGATGTATTCTTGCGGTTAACGGGGAGGGAGCTAAGGGAATGATGCAACTCAAATCCTTTTCCTATCGGTTTCTGAAAGTCTGGCGGCGAAACCTCATGACCTATCAGAAGATCTGGAAGGTGAATTTTTTGACCCCCCTTCTGGAGCCCCTGTTTTACATCATGGCCTTCGGCATTGGCTTTTCAGGGCTTATCGACGAGGTTCGCTACGGCGGTAACACCTTCGCCTACCCTCACTTTATTGCTCCGGCACTGATTGCAACGGCATCCATGTACAACGCTTTTTTTGAGACCACCTACGCATCGTTTGTCCGGATGTACTATCAGAAGACGTTCGACGGCATGCTCGCCACCCCGTTGTCCTTAGAGGAGATTATCGTCGCCGAAATCTTCTGGAGTGCGACCAAGTCCGTAGCCGCCGTGGCCATCATGACCCTGGTGCTCGGGGTGGCGGGGTTCATCGCTTTTCCCTCAGGCCTCCTCCTGATACCGCTTGCTTTTTTGGGAGGCATTGCTTTCGGAGCCGTCGGCATGTTTTTTACGGGGATCATACCCTCGATCGACATGTTCAACCTGCCGATTTTTCTCTTCATCACCCCAATGTTTCTTTTCAGCGGGACCTTTTTCCCCGTCTCCAACCTGCCTCCCTGGGTTCGGCCATTGGCCATGGCGTTTCCCCTTCACCACCTCGCCGAATTGTCGCGGTGGTGCAGCCTCGGAACCAATGAGACGTCCCCGATGCTCAGCATCGTGTTTCTGATCGTTTTCTCCACGGTTTTTATGGGACTGTCACTGAAGGCAATGACGAAACGGTTGATCCATTAGGCCCCGTTTCGGGCTTGGAACCGTCACCTCCATGCCGAGGTGACGGCCCCCGGGATGTGATTTGACTTCCTGGAGACGACCCTTTACGATTACCGTCGATAAATGCTCTCGTCGGTTTCGCCCTGACCGAACCGATGCTGACCCCAAAGTGGAGGCAGTGAATGACCCGGAAAAGCAGAGCGTGGGTTTTGGCCGTTTCCATGATGTTGAGCGTGTTTCTGGCGGGCTGCCCCGTGCTGTGGACCGCGGGGGGGGTCATTTCGGCAACGGCCTACGTGCTGGGGGAACTCAGATCCGATGTGGACGGCTCTCCGAAAGCCGTGGTCGAGGCCACAACCAAGGCCATGGAAGAAATGATGTGGACGACGGAAATCGTCAGGTCATCGGACGAGGACGGCTACATTCGCGCCATGACCGACGACGGCGAAGTGGTGAATGTCGAGATCAAACGCAGGTCCTATGCGGTGAGCAAAATAGGGATTCGGATCGGCTTCATGGGCGACCAGGAGACGAGCCGGGCACTTCTGGAGCAGATTGAAAAACAATTGGAGGATGGCGGGGTTGACGAGAGGGCTCCAAGACTGATTGAAAACGGAAACACCTGACCCCTTCGTTCGCGATAAGACACGCCGGGGCGTCAATCCCGCCGCCATCGGGCATTTCGGGTGAGGGTGGGCTATTGCACTCCTATATCCGGCTCCGCCCGCCGGGGAACATCGTGGAGCCCCCCTTCGGCGAGGACCCGTTTCATCATAACGGCATCCTCCAGAGGCCGGGGCGATTCGCAGATAAGTCGAACACGGGGCGCGGCCGACAGAAGCGCGTCGGCGAGAGGCCTGAAAAACGCTTCCGTGGTAGGAAGGTGCCTTTCTTCCCCCTTCGGACCGATCGCAATCCCTGAAAAATGAGCATGAAAATCCTCTGGCAGTTGGGCGATAATGCCCCCGTAATCCACCTCACCTTGCTGGCGGGCGTATAAGTGGGCAAAATCGGCGGTGATGCCGCAGCCGGTATCCGCTCGGAGGGCCAGAATTTCTTCGAGAGAGCCGAACTGGGAGGGTTTGCCCGTGATTTCTGGGCAAAGGCGAACCTGCCAACAGGCCTTTTCGATGGCCTCTTGGACGGTGTCGATCTCCCGTCGGATCAAGCGGTAGACGGTGGCCTCGGAACGGCCCTGGTAAAAGCCCGGATGAAACACCACCGGCCCTGCGCCCATCAGGTGAGCCCGGTGGCAGGCTTCTAATAGCCTCTGTCGACTGGCCGACACCTTTTCCGGCTCCCTGCTGGCCAGGTTGATATAGTAGGGGGCATGCACCGAAAGGCGAACCCTCAGTTCCCTGGCCAGTGCCCCTGCCTGCTCGGCCATCGACGCACCCATTCGCACCCCATAGGTAAATGGGATTTCCATGCAATCGAGACCTTCCCGGGCGACCGCAGCTATCCCGCCCAGGGTGCCCTTTCCCCCGCTGCCGGCGGGTCCAACCTCGATCACAGGCGTCCTCGCTTTGACACGGCGATCCTTAGACAATTCCGTTGGCATTCCCGGTAAAGATAGATTCGGTTTCCGGCGTCTTGCAGGCTCCGGCCCGCCCATCCGAAAGGTACTGTCGGCGCTATCGACCCGGTTTCCGCCATTTCGAAAAGTGAAATAGACAGACCGCGGTCAGGAACGCTTTCACCCTGCTGGCTCTTAAGGGTTGCGAGGCGGCGCTCCATCCCGTGTTCCCCCATCGGTAAACGATATCTTCAAGAAACCTGACCGTTTGGGTTTGTCAACGGCCACAACGGCCTTCAGAACCCTTTCAATAAGCCCCTGCAAAACGATACCCACATCTCCATTCGGTAATGATCCGATGCCGATATACCGGTTTGAGAAATCAAACGGAAGGCCGTTCCAAACCGACGAGACCCGCCTCTTGAATTGACGACAGCCGTTCTCCCAGAAAACCGAGTCCCCGGCAAGTGATATTCTCGGTGACCCTATCCCTCCCTCAAGACCGACATGGAAAGGGCCGACGACATATGCATGCCATTTGAACCCGGTGGTTGGCACCGATAGGGATGGCTTGCCCCA
>JASFIA010000314.1:0-4204 GCA_050122915.1 Desulfobacterales bacterium
ATAAAGATAGAAGATATCGTGGCCGTTGGGGGCAGCTCAGATCAATCCATCGGCCTTGTCGCCGTTTTAAACCACCCCCGGGCAATGGATTCCATGGAAATCCTCTGGAGAACCGAAGGGGGGGGAGAAGGGGTCACGATAGATAGCGGCGACGATGGAACAGCGCTTCTCGAACTGGGAAATACGACGGACAGGCTGACGATCAGTGCTTGCCTGACGGACGGCATCCGAACAGGCGGCTGCATGAGTGTTGAATTGGATTTGGATCGCATTGATGCCATTCGATCCGAAAAGATCTGGAGGGAGGTGGAGCAACGCGATTGGGAAGAGGACGTCTGTTTGAACAGCGACGACGATTCTCTCCAGCACGTGTTCCATCCGGTCAATTCGAGAGTGAATACGGTGACGGGGCGCTATTACAGAGAGCACGAAGACCTGTCCGTCAAGGTTCCCGGAGGGTATTTGTCGGCATTCAGGCGCTACAGGAACCAGCGGTGGGAATGGGATCATGTGGACAGGCAGCTGCACTTCGATACCGGCGTAGAAAAGATACCGGTATCGATTCGAAGGAGACAGGTCCGATACCGTCGAGACGGGAACACACCCCATTTATACCGATCCCGAGGGAATACCCTTGCCAGAGACGGGGACCACTGGCTGTGGGAGAACCGGGTCGGAGAGTGGGAACGGTATAACGCAGCGGGTCGGTTGG
Organism: Desulfobacterales bacterium; assembly: GCA_050122915.1. Classification (GTDB taxonomy): domain Bacteria; phylum Desulfobacterota; class Desulfobacteria; order Desulfobacterales; family UBA5852; genus CALNZV01. The sequence continues at coordinate 713 of JASFIA010000314.1, forward strand.
TGTCGTTCGGGAATCGATTGGGGCTGGTCGGACGGTGCGAATATGAAAAAAATGCCATCACTGCTCTGGTCGATCGAAACGGCAGGAAACGACTGCGATTTTTCTACAACTCGCATGGTGAGATATCAACGGTTACCGATGGTGAATCGGAGTGGGTCGACTATCAATATCTATTTGGAAAGCTTAGCAGGGTCGGTTTTGCAGATGGCCGTTGGATGCGGTTTTTCTATGATGAAAAAGACCGTCTCAACCGAATCAAGTACCCAAGCGGGAAGACGATTCATATCCGATACGATCAGTCAGGGAAAGTTTGCGATGTTAGAAATGGCGAGGGAAAAGGTCATGCGTTTACCTATGCATACGATTGGGATGCCAACCTTTATGAAGTTCGTTCAGAGTCTTCTTCAGGCAAAGTTCAGAAGACCTGGTTCAACAAGAGCGGAGAAGCCCAAAAAGTAACGATCAACGGCAGGCTCCATCGGGAATATATCAAAAGAGGAAACCAACTCGACATCGTCGATGGGGCAGGGAGGGTGACGAAAAAGAGCTTCGATGATTTGGGAAATTTAATCGAGGTAGTGTTCAGCAACGGAGAACGAAGGCGCTTTCAATACGACTCAAGTGGCACGATGTTGACGCTCTTCGAGAACGAAAACCGTGTGCAAACCCAATTTGGTTATGATTCATATGGCCGCTTGATCGAATGTATCGAAGCGTTTGGATCGAGGGTCGAAAGAACGACACGATTCGAATGGGATTCTCATGGAAACATCGTACGGCTCGCGCAGTGCGCAGACAGTCCGGATGAAGCGATTACCCTCATCGCCTATGATGAAAACGGTAATCCTCAGTCGTTCAGCGATCCCGAAGGGTCTGTCCACCAGCTGCAGGTCAATGCAAGCGGCGACATCCTGTCATTGGACACTCCCGAGGGTGCGAAGTGGGTCTTCGAACGAGATCCAGTCGGGCGGCTGCTCACCTTGGTTAATCCCCTCGGGCAACGCAAACGCTGGATCTATCATGTCGCTGAACAACAAGTCCGCCACATCGACGAACGCGGCGGTGAGACAACAGCCATACTAAATCCTGAAGGCACCATCTCGCGTCTATTCGATCCTGAAAAAGGAGACCATCGCTACGAGTATGACTCGGAGGGACGATTGCTCCGTTTCATCGATCCCGGAGGGGTGAAAACACACTTTTTCTACGACTCGATGAATCGCCTGCTCCGAATTGAAGACGGCGCTGGAAACCAAATCCAATTGGATTACGATGACGCATTCCCTCCGAATTGCGCCACCTGCAGCAATCCATTTCCTGACAATCCGACCCGGATTGTCTTCCCAACCTTTACGAGAGAGCTGATCTACGATCAGAGGGGACGGGTGTCGAAGCGGATGGACATCGCTCCTACCGGAGAGACACGGATCTTTCGATTTGGTCATGACGCCGCAGGGAATCTTGTCACCGTGGAGGACCCCGCCGGCAGAAAGACATTGTTGCGCTATGACGAGCTTAATCGATGCACGAGTATGGTCGATGCGAAGGGTGGGGTGACAAAATTCGGTTACGACGGCAGGGATAACCTGACCAGGCTGGAAGACCCCAACGGCAACGTCGTGACCGTCGACTATGATCGAAATAATCGGTTGATCAAAGAAACTCGCCCCGGGGGGCAATCCATCCGGTATCGGTATGACGGCACTGGAAACCTGTTGGAAAAAGAAGGGCCGACAGGCAGGACCGTCCGGTTTGATCACGATTTAGCGGGTCGGGTCGTCCGCGGCAGGTTTTTCACTGATCCTGCATCGCCATCCCCTGAAAATGAAATTCACTTTTCCTATGATAGCGCCGGAAACCTCACCGCCTATGAAGATAGCGAATCCTCTGGCCGTTATTGCTACGATGCCCTCAATCGAAAGGTCGAGGAGACCATCCAGTACGGTCCATTGATGCTATCTAACCATTACCAATACGATCAATCCGGGAAATTGGTGACGTTTACGGGGCCGGACGGCGAATCCTACCGGTATGCATACGACTTCGCTGGCCGGTTGGCCAAGATAGACATACCGAATGCCGGTCAAGTCGTCTATTCCAGTACCGGCATCCATGAACCGGAGAAGGTTCTCTATCCCAACGGTTTCTGGAGAGCGCTTACCTATGACGCCTTTGGCAGGGTTTTGTCCATTGTCGACCAAACGGAATCATCCAAACTATTGTTGGAGCGCAAGTATGCGTATGACAATGCCGGCCATATTTCCGGAATCGATAGCGAGGAAGGGAGATTCCGCTACCGCTACGACGATCTGGGCCGGCTGATCCAGGCTGTCACTCCTTTTGGAGAAGAGGCTTTTTCTTACGATCCCGTCGGCAACCGGTCCGGCCTCGCAAGTGGGGGGTCCCCATGGATTTACAGCGGTAACAATGAATTGACGCGTAGCGCCGACAGTCGAATCGCTTATGATGCCTTCGGCCGAAGGGTTTACAGCGAATCGCCGGAGGAAACTCATCGATATGACTACAATGCGGCGGGAAGGCTTGCTGCCGTTACCATCGATCATGGGTCGAAAGAAATATCATTTGGATACGATCCTTTCGGGAGGAGAATTTGGAAAGAAGTCGATGGGAAACGGGTTTTCTTTCACTATTCAGATCAAGGCCTGATCGGAGAATACAACGTCAAGGGCAAACCCATTCGGCGCTATGGCTGGAAGCCGGGGCGGCAGTGGGGAACCGATCCTTTGGTATTGAAGGAGAGTGGGAAAACCTATTTCTATTTGAACGACCATTTGGGAACCCCGCAACAAATGGTCGACCGATCCGGGAAAGCCATCTGGTCCGGCAGTTATAAATCCTTTGGTTCTACAGATGGCACGTTCAACTCAAAGATCGTCAACAATCTGCGCTTTCCAGGTCACTATCGGGATCAGGAAACGGGGTTGCACTATAATTATTTCCGGTACTATGATCCAGAAACCGGGCAATATCTGTCACCGGACCCATTGGGCCTCGTTGACGGGACCAACCTCTATTCCTACGTCCAGAACAATCCGGTGGCCGAGATCGACCCGCTGGGTCTGTATAAAAGTTCCGATTTTCTTCGCGCTGTCGTTCCCGGACAAGTGGCCTACGATTACGGCAGGACGGCGATTGAGAATGGGGAATACGGGCTTTCCGCCCTCTATTTCGGAGCGATGGTGGGGGAGCAGGTCCTTTTTGCCTTATCCCTTGGCCAATCGAGTGCATATAGAGTAGGGGGTAAGTGTGTAGTTTCAAAAATTGGAACCAATTTACTTGAAGACATAGCTGCACAGGCCACAAGAAATCCTAATAGTAATAAGGTTGTCCTTGGAAAGTGGCTTCAAGAAGGGAAAAGTTATACTGAGGTAGGAGCGCATTTCAAAGCTTCTTATTTAAAGCTGGAGAATTGGCGAGAGCTCTCAAAAACAATGACACAAGATGAGCTGTGGAAGGTTAATGAAACTTTTC
>JASFIA010000315.1:0-4197 GCA_050122915.1 Desulfobacterales bacterium
TGCTGTTCTTCGGCATTTTCTTCTTTTTTGCCGGCGCCGTTGGAATCATCCGGTTTCCGGATTTCTACTCCCGCCTCCATCCGGCCGGAAAGCTAGACACCTTGGGGCAGCTGGCCACGATGGTTGCCATGGCCCTTTACACGGCTCAGGGAATGACCCTGACCGATATTCTGACCGCCATGAAAATTCTCCTGATCATTGTTTTCGTTTTCTTGACCAGCCCGACCGCGACCCATGCCATTGTCGACGCGGGCGTCCGGGCCGGCCTAACGCCATGGACCAAACCCTCCCGGGAGGACGCGCCTTGATATGGCCCATTGACCTGATCATCATGATTCTTGTCGCCATCTGCGGCATCGCCGCCATCAATGTCCGGGACCTTCTAGGTGTCGCTATTCTTTTCGGTGCCTACAGTTTCATGATGTGCCTGCTCTGGGCCATAATGGGAGCTGTCGATGTGGCGTTCACCGAGGCGTCTGTCGGCGCCGGTGTCAGCACGGTTCTCTTCGTTGTGGCGGTCTTCAGGACATCCCGTAGGAGCCAAGATTGAAAACCATTGCATTGATGATCGTCTTTCTGGTGGGCGGGGTCCTGCTTTACGGAACCTTTCAATTCCCGGATTGGGGTGATCCGGCCTCGCCGGCGTCGACCCATGTGTCTCCCTACTATATCGAGCACGTGCTTGAGGACTCCGCAGTTCCCAATATCGTCACCGCTGTATTGGCGGACTACCGGGGATACGACACCATGTTCGAGACAGCGGTTATTTTTGCCGCCGGTCTTGCCTGTATACTCCTCCTCCGAACGTATCAGCGTCAGGCCCCCAGCACCCGCCTCTATCGTCACGTGCCGACCGGTCTGACCATCAGGATCAAAAAGGGTGGAAGACTGCCGGAAGACTCGGAGTATTTTGACCGTATCGACTCCCAGTGGGTACCCCACGATCTCATCGTCAACGTGTGCTGCCGGCTGATCGTTCCCTTTGTTCAGCTGTTTGCGCTCTATGTCATCGCCCACGGGCACCATAGTCCGGGCGGAGGGTTTCAGGGCGGGGTTATCTTCGGTGCGGCTCTTATTCTATACGCCCTGGCCTACGATTTGCGGAGCGTCTTCAAGCTGCTTTCTGAGAAAATGACGATTTACCTTGGCGTCGGAGGGGTGCTTCTCTACGTAGGCACCGGATTCCTGTGCATGCTGATGGGGGGAAACTTCCTGGACTACAGTGCCCTTGCCCCGTTATTGGGCGGCGATCCCATCATGGCCAGATCCCACGGCATTCTGATTGTCGAGGTGGGCGTCGGCATCGCGGTGATGGCGGTAATGGTATCCCTTTACTACAACTTGTCGTCTGCCGGTCAGCACGACGAAGGGCTGTGATGGCATGGATGTGATCGTCGACAATTTCCTCGCCAAATACAACTACTGGGTCTATGTCCTACTGGTGATGATCGGTCTCTACGCCATGATCGTCAAGAAAAACCTGATAAAGAAGATCGTGGGGATGAACATTCTCCAGACGGCCGTCATCCTCTTCTACGTATCCATCGGCGCAAAGAAGAATGCCACCATTCCCATCATCGCCCATGGCCACGATGGTGCCGAGCATGCGGCCCATGCCGTCGATTTCATCAATCCGCTTCCCCACGTCCTGATGCTGACCGCCATCGTCGTGTCCGTGGCCACCCTGGGGGTGGCCCTTGCCCTGGCCATGAGAATCCACCGGCACTACGGCACCCTAAACGAAGATGATATATTGGAGAAGATTCGGAAGCCATGAGCCAAAATCTTCCCGAACTGGTCATACTCATCCCGCTGATTTCAGCCTTCATTATCATGGCCGTGGTCTGGATGAGCCGGCGGATGTGCATGGTGGTCGCCGCTGCAGCCCTTTTCGGCTCCCTCGTGTCCGCCATCGCCCTGCTGGCCAGGGTGGCAGAGGAAGGGGTGGTGGCTTATCAGCTGGCCGGATGGGCGCCTCCCTGGGGCATTGCCTACCGGGTGGACGCCCTGAACGGGATCGTTCTGGTGGCGGTGGCCGCTGTCGCGCTGGTCAATGTTCTCGGCACCCGCCAGACAGTGGAAAAGGCGTTTTCAGACCGTCTGGGCGCCTTCTATGCGCTCTATGTCCTGTTCGTCACGGGTCTTCTGGGCATCGTTTTGACGGGGGACGCCTTCAACCTGTACGTTCTGGTGGAAATCGCCGCCATCACGGGGTATGCCCTCATCGGCATCGGTGATGCCCGGGCTTCCCTGGCCAGCCTCAACTATATTTTCATGGGCACCATCGGAGCCAGTTTCTATCTTCTGGGTGTCGGGTACCTCTACCTCGTCACCGGTACGCTCAACATGGCGGATATGGCGTCCATTCTGCCGACGCTCGAGGGGTCCCGGGTGGTCCTTTCCGCCTTCGTCATCGCATTGGTGGGCATCTGCATCAAAATGGGCCTGTTTCCCCTTCACGCTTGGCTTCCCAATGCATATTCCCATGCGTCCTCACCTGTGGGGAATCTCGTGGCTCCGCTCATGACCAAGGTCATGGTTTACGTCATGGTCCGGGTCATCCTCAGCATTTTCTCTCCGGCTTACGCCTTTTCCGTGGTCGGGCTGGCGCCGGCAATGACCTGGATTGCCGTCGTGGCGATCGTTGCGGGCAGCCTTCTGGCCCTTTCCACCCGGCGGCTCAAGCGAATGCTGACCTTCATTATCGTTGCCGAGGTGGGCTACATGGTTGGCGGCTTCTGGTTGGGCAACCGGGCCGGCATGGCCGGTGCCATTCTTCACATCGTCAACGATGCGGCGATGACCTTCAGCATTTTTTTCGCAGCGAGCGTGGTGCTCGAAAAAGTGGGTGGAGAGCGTATCGACGACCTTCAGGGAGCGTTCAAGAAGATGCCCGTTTCCATGGCCGTCTTCGTCCTGGCCGGCCTTGCCATTATCGGCGTGCCCCCCACCTGCGGGTTTTTCAGCAAGTGGTACCTCATTTCCGGCGGGATTGCCGCCGGCCACTGGGGGTATGTGGCGGCACTTCTTTTCAGCAGCCTCGTCAACCTGGTGCTTTTCTTCCGGATCTTTGAAATCGCCTATTTCGAGCCGTTTGTCGACCACCACGGCCACGGGTCCAGCAACGGCCACGATGCCTCGGTCGTGGCGGAGGCGCCGATTCAGGTGTTGGTGCCGCTGGTTATCTCTGCGGTGACACTGGTGGTTTTGGGGATCTATTCAGGAGACATCGTCTCCAAACTCATCGACGCCGTTCTCCCGGCGGGAATCAGCTGACGGATGGAATACCTGACCTCGTTTAGACCGGTTGCTGCAATACTCGTGTCCCTGACGGCTACGGGGTTTATCGCCCTGACCCGATCGCCCAACCTGCGGGAGTCTTGGACGTTTATCGCCGCCATCATCAAGTTCGGCATCGTTGCTTCCATGCTGCCGGCCGTCCTCGGGGGGGCCGATATCGTCTATCCGGTAGCCGAAGTGCTTCCTGGGCTGGCGATCGCCTTCCGGGTGGATGCCTTGGGGATGCTGTTCGCCCTGGTGGCCTCCTTTTTGTGGATCATCACTTCTGCTTACTCCATCGGGTATATGCGCGGCCTGGACGAACACGCCCAGACCCGTTATTTCTGCTTTTTTTCATTGTCTCTCAGTGCAACGGTGGGGGTGGCGTTTTCAGCCAACCTGCTGACGCTGTATCTATTCTACGAGATGCTCTCCCTGGCCACTTATCCCTTGGTCACCCACCATCAGGACAAAGAGGCCCGAACCTCAGGCCGGAAATACCTCCTCTACACCGTGGGATCTTCCATCGGCTTGGTGTTGCCGGCCATGCTGATTACCTGGAACCTGACAGGGGACCTGACCTTCAGCCCTCAGGGGGTGCTCTCCGGCAACGCCTCCCCCGGTGTGATTACGGTGCTGCTGCTGATGTTCATCTTCGGGTTTGCCAAGGCGGCGGTAATGCCCTTTCATTCCTGGCTTCCGGCGGCGATGGTGGCCCCCACCCCGGTCAGTGCACTGTTACATGCGGTGGCGGTGGTCAAGGTGGGGGTCTTCAGTATTTTTCGAGTGATTACAGGCATTTTTGGCGTTGAATTGCTGCAGGGCGCTCATTTGGGAGACATCATCCTTGTGGCCGCATCGGTAACGATTTTGGTGGGCTCTTTTATTGCGCTGTCCCAGGACAACCTCAAGCGGAGG
>JASFIA010000316.1:0-4187 GCA_050122915.1 Desulfobacterales bacterium
TACACATAGGACTTTCTGATGGAATGAAAGTAATATCTTTCCCCTTTAATTTTATTTTTCCCTTATCAGTTGGTCTTGTTTCGATTTTTTCAACATCATAAGCGATTCTATAATTTCCATCATTATAAAATCTAATATAGCTTATTAACATGTCATTGCTTGTGTCCGGCTTCCAGATTCCAACTAAATCTGTTAGTTCAACGTCAGTATCTGTGCATTGGCCATTTTTGATTGAAAAAAATATACATGCAATTGCTATTAAGAAAACTGGGAATCTTAAGTCCATGAGATCCTCCTCTTGCTACATATTGGCAACAAAGGTATAAATTTGAAATTTTAACATGGGTTGCCTTCTTTCAAAAGTTAGAATATTGAATTAGGTAAAGTAGACTTCTTGTGGTTGGGATGCGTTGGATGTATCCAAAATAGTTGTACAGTTTATAGAAAAACTCTATTTCTTATACATTATAAAATATTTTGGTAATTGATTAAGTTCTGACACCGATGTTAAGGAGGCGTAATGGACTTAAACGGCTATCACTACTGATGATGGCTATCAGTTTGCGCTGCATGCTGATTTCAGCCATGATGCACCTTGATTTGATGCAAAGTTACGAAGGTTAGTAACAATTTTCTTAACCATTCGCACGGTTCGCTACAGGCGTCAAATGTGAAGATTTCGCTGCGGGCATATTGATCTGGGAAAAGGAAGAGAAAGTGAACAATCGCTGATATTTTAAAATAGGATGGATAGGCACCTGTGGTCAAGAGCCGATTCATGAAAAAGCCTTACCAAAATCTAACCATCAAAAAGGCGGGGAACAGTGAACTGCTGATATTTTTGAATAGGATGAAATCGAGGCTGCGGGTCAAGCACGAAAAATCTTGGAAGGATAACGTATTTTGGTCGTAAAATTTGCAGCTTTATCTGTGATTACATAATAGTATTTTTACATAACTAACTATTTCGGTGAGTTGGGGTTAATTGAGATTATCGCATCATTCTTAGGACTGTAAGAATTTGAAATATACTACCTTTAATCAAAAACCCCGTAGGGACTTAATAGGGGAAATCGTATCATTCAACAATGTATCGTTGGGGGGCGAACCCGCCATATCAAAGGACGCACTCGTCAATCATTTTGCACAACCCGTTAAACACATCCGTCGACCGAAGGATGCCGATGATTTCACGCTCCCGGGTCACCAGAAGGCTGTGGTGCTGACCCATGACGATTCGGTGAAGGGCCACGTCCATCGTATCGGTTTCATTAACGAATTCACCCTCTGACGGAACTTGCATGAAGTCGGCCACCCGCACCTTGGCCACCGTCCGGCACAGGTCTTTCAACGGTTGCTCCCAGAGGGCCAGCTCTTCCCGGATAGCCACCAGCATTTTACTGCTAAGGTACATCTTACCGGTTTTTCCGAGGTCGCCCACCTCGCCGTATTTCGGTTCCAGGGCCCGCATGAGGTCTACCTGGCTGACCCGCCCAACCACGTGTCGGCTCTCGTCGATCACTACCAGCGAATTGTGTCGATAGACCCCGTTGTCGAATTGCCTCTTCTCGCTTTCCAACGCCTTCATGGCTTCGAATAGCGTCGCATCCTTCGACACCGTTGCATAGTCGGAAATGGGCACCATCATGTCTTTCACCAATTGTGTTTTCATCTCACCTCCTCTGGCCCTGTCGAGGAAAGGGTATCAAGCAGATAGAAGACCTGGCAATCGTTTCATTGGATGGTCCTCTCCACCCTTTTTCAACCACAGGGTTGCCCGCGCGAATTTCATGGTAATGGTTAGGTTTCTTGAAAGGGCTGACATCAGTCAACCATTGGTTGGTCAATAAAAAATTTTCCAACAACCAAGATAATGACAGAAAGTGAGGAAGTCCATGCCGATACCATTCATTGAAACCTTGGGCCTCATTGCATCTTCCGTCACCTTGGCTGCGATCATGGTATCGACATTCAGGGCTGAACCGGTGAAGATTCGCCATCGACGGCGCCGCCGCCGTTGATTGACACCCGCAGATTCGTTTTCGCATTTACACGGCAGGGCCGCACCAAGGCCCTGCCGTTTTATATTCAGTCCATCCCTTTCGAGCGCCTTCTCGCCGTTGAGGGTGACCGCCCGCCGAAAAAATCCATTGACCCGTCTATCGCTTCACAGTGTAAGGGTTCGATTCCATTGGCTGCTCCACGGGAGCAGCGACTCAGGTCAGAAACTGCAGAAAACCGGAACCCTTATCGAAAGGACGCTTCACATGACCCTCGTCAACTCTTTCCGCAACATCCAGAACGCCGCAATGACCCTGAACGCCTCCTGCGCGGAGGTGTTTCCCCTTCTCTGCCCGGTTCGAGAGATGGACTGGCTTCCCCACTGGCAATGCGAGATGGTTTATTCGGACTCAGGCAGGGCGGAAGACAACTGCATCTTCCGAACAGAGTTTCCGGGCGACCGAGGACGGGAGACATGGACGGTATCCCGCTATGAACCGGTCCGGGCCATCGAGTTCATCCGATTTACCCCCGACATCAAAATCACCCGGCTCGATGTTCACCTCTATCCCAAGGGAGATCAAACCCTCGCTATCTGGCATCGAACCGTCACCGCTCTCGGTGACCGGGGTAGAAAAGTGGTTGAATCCATGGATCAAGGAGAATACGAAGAGGAAATCAGATCGCTGGAGGGCATGCTAAACCACTATCTCGTCACCGGTCGGATGAAGTCGGACCGGGTCGTTTCCTCTTCGCTCAAGGCATCCATGGACAGGCACTGAGGCTCGACACTCAAAAATGGAAAGCGCCATGAAGACAATCAGCCAGCTGGCACGACAATTCGACCTGTCGAGAAGCACCCTTCTCTACTACGACCGGATCGGCCTGCTGCGGCCATCGAGCCGATCGGCAGCCAACTACCGCCTTTACTCGGATGCGGACTGCCGTCGGCTCGAGAAGATCTGTGGCTTCAGGCAGGCAGGTCTATCCCTGGACGCCATTGCCGGACTTCTCGAATCGCCCCATGAAGACAGCCTTGCTCCGATTCTGGAAAAGCGCCTTGTGGATCTGAATCGGCAGATTCATGCCCTGCGAGGCCAGCAGCGGCTGATCATGTCCCTGTTGAAGCAAAACGGACTGCCAAGCCGGACCAAGGGCCTGACCCGAGACAAATGGGTCGCCCTTCTGCGGGCTTCGGGAATGGACGACAGGGCCATGGGCCGATGGCACGACGAATTTGAGCGACTGTTTCCGGAGGACCATCATGGGTTTCTTCTCTCTCTGGGGATACCGGAAGCCGATGTGGAGCAGATACGCATGGGATCCCGAAACCGCTGAAACAGTCCCGGGGCGGGTCTTTCCGGCCGCCATACCCCTTCCCTTCGACCGGTTGCGCAGTTGAAACGGCGGTGTCAGCGACTGAAGGCGTCCAAGAAGCCGGGAAGGAATTCGTCCATCCCGCGGCAGGCGAGGGTATCGCCAGGCCCCATCCCCGGCACGTAGCCCTGATCGACAAACGGGGCCAGCAGGGATGGATTCGCGCTGACCGCATGAACCGGCACAAGCCATGGGGCGTCCTCGCCGGTAATCTGGGCGTTGGGCTGATGATCCCCCATGATGATGACGAGAGCATTTTTTCCCACGAACCGCACAAGATAGTCTTTCAGAACATCAAATTCGTACCCCATGGAACGGACGTAGGCCCCACCCGCTCGGGTCAGGTCAGGCCAGTTGATGGGATAGGTGACCGGTTCCATTCGGTGGTAGGCGGCTCCGTCGCCGATGGCCTCCCAGTTCGGGACATAGGGCGGCTGAATGTGGAAGGGGGCATGGGTGCTGATCAGCACGTAGCGGGCGAACAATGGACGGCGGCCCGGCTGAATCTCCCACCAGCGAATTCGATCCAAGACGAACTGGTCGGCCATGGGGGACCAACCGAAGGACGGGCCCCGGTAGCCCAAGTCTTTGGCATAGTAGCTTTTCTCGTAGGAAAAAAAAGCCCCTTCCGGCCAGGGCAGTGTCGTGCCGGGCATGACGGAAACGGTTCGATAGCCCGCCTCCCGGAAAAAATCAGCCATCGGCCGCACCCGGCTGTTGAGGAGAAAATGGTACCGAAGCTGGTCCGGCACCCACACCCCGCTCTCCAGGGTCCCGAAGGCCAGCCACGAGGTGCCTCCGAAGGTCGG
>JASFIA010000317.1:0-4183 GCA_050122915.1 Desulfobacterales bacterium
TTGTTCAATCTGCCTGCCGTTTTGTTGAGTATAGAGTGGGAAGATCCCACACCCATCCACCGCCTGAAAGGATTGATAACCTGCCTGCACAGACACCTCAATACCGTCGGTCGATCAAAAAACCACCTGGTAAGGCGGTTGCAAACCATGGGGGACCGAATGGCCGATCTGGAGACCCGAGTCCAAGAGCGCACCCGGACGCTTGAAAAGGTCAATGACCAACTCGCAAAGGAGAACGACGAAAGGAGGGTTTTGGAAAAACGCCTCTGGAGTTCCCTCAAGGAAAAAGACATGCTTCTAAGGGAAATCCACCATCGGGTCAAAAACAACCTTCAGGTCATCTCAAGCCTTCTGTCCATGAGCGCTAACCGAACCCGGGACCGGGAAGCCGTCGACATACTGACCAATGCCCGCACCAAAGTCGAAACCATGGCAATCATTCATTCCCAGCTATTCAGCAGCCAACGGGCAGGAACCATCGATATGAGAACCCAGGCCATTGGACTCTACAGGAGTCTATCCAGCCTTTACGGCAAGACGGCATCCACCCGCTTCGACACGTCGACCCTATCCATCAGGATGTCGACGTCCCAGGCCATGCCGTTCGCGCTGGTGCTCAACGAACTGATCTCCAACTCTCTGAAACACGCTTTCGGCAATCGACCGGATGGCCGGATAACGGTATCCTTTTCCCATTCAGGACCGGACGCCATCGAAATCGTCTACCGGGACGATGGCGTCGGACTGCCGCCGTCCATCGATTTGGAGCATACCGACAGTCTTGGACTGAAGCTGATTCGAATCATGGTCACCGCGCAGCTCAAGGGCAGGATCTATCGAATCCCGGGCCCGGGCTGCGGTTTTCGAATGGTTTTTCCCGGGGAGGGCATCGAGGACAGTGGCAGCCAGAATTTTAGTGATTGATGACGAGGCCATCATCGCCGCCGAGCTCGAGGAGCGGTTGACTCGGATGGGGTATGAGGTTGTCGCCCTCGGCTTGACGGGACAGGAGGCTGTCAATCTGGCCGATAGCCATCGGCCGGATTTGGTGCTCATGGATATCATGATGCCCGGCAAACAGGACGGTGTCGATGCAGCGCAGCGCATCCGCCGGGAAATGGGCATTCCTACGGTTTTTCTTACAGCCTACGGCGACAGGGGTCTGATCGATCGGGCCAAGATGGCGATGCCGCTTGGCTATATCTTAAAGCCGTTCCAGGAAAACCAGCTCTATTCGACCTTAGAAATCGCTCTGTTCAACAAAACGATCGAGAGCCGTATACGTCAGAGCGAAGCGCGCTATCGCGCCGTTGTGGAGGATCAAAGCGACCTGGTATGCCGGTTCAGGCCGGATCGGACGCTGTCATTCACCAATGAGGCTTTCCGCCGATTTTTCTCGGAAACGCCGTTAGGTGAGTCCGCCGTTTCGTTCACGGACCTTTTCAAGGAAGCGGACGCGCGGACCCTCGTGAAAGCCATCGAATCTCTAAGCCCCGACGCCCCCATTCATGAGATCCAGACTTGCGTGCCCTGGCAATTGAGCGGACACTACCTGCACCTCCATTGGATACTAGCGGCCATCGCCGATGTGAATGGTCGAATTCTGGAGTACCAGGCAGTGGGCAGAGATATTTCCAGCCGGGTCGCCGCCGAGGAAAATGTCCGCCGCCTCAATCGAGAACTGGAGCAGCGGGTAAGAGACCGTACCCGGAACCTGGAAATCAAGACCCAGAGGCTGGAAGAAACCAATGTGGCTTTGGAAGTGCTCTTGAAACAAAGGGAAATCGACCGGCAGCATATGGAAGACAATATTATTAAAAATGTTAAGGAACTAATTGAACCCGCCCTTCATCAGATCAAGTATGCGGCATCGGAATCCACCCGGACCGCCTACCTGGACATACTGGAAACCAACCTGAACCACATCATTTCTCCGTTTTCCCGAAAACTGTCCGACTACTTCGCCGGTCTCACCGGTCAGGAAATTCAGGTCGCCAACCTCGTCAAGCAGGGAAAAACGGCAAAAGAAAGCGCCGAGATCATGGGCCTGTCCACGCGCACCATCGATGCTTACCGCGCCAATATCCGGAAAAAACTGGGGCTGACCCAACGGCGGATCAATCTGCAGACCTATTTGAAATCCCTCGGATGACCCGATGGCCGACATATCGAAACCCGCTGCGGCCGCCGAAGGCTTCTCACCCGCCGGGCGGCGGCGAGGTTGATTTAATACGTCTTTCTCACTATACTTTTCTGGCGGGGCAATGACGTGTCGACCATTCCGGCCTTGAAGACGACTTAGACGATAGGGGGCGTTTATCGACATGCCCCGGAGGCCGCCGGGGGTTGCCTCTTGCTCGATCACCGACCCAAACCCATTAACGAGGATGACAGCGACCGATGAAACCGACATTCAAGGCACTACTGCTCATGACACTTGCCCTTTTTACTCTCACCTCCTGCGCCAGCCTGGAAACCAATGAAAAACAGGGAACCGCTATCGGGGCAGGCGTTGGCGCAGCCGCTGGCGCAGGTCTGGGCGCCGCCATCGGAAGAGATACAAAGTCCGCCGCCATCGGAGCGGCCATCGGGACGGCCGTCGGGGCCATCACCGGAAACCGGATCGGCGCCTACATGGACCGCCAGGAGCAGGAGCTAAGGGATGCCCTGGCCTACTCGGAAGCCGCGGCCATCGAGCGGGAGCAAAATGTATTGATGGCCACGTTCAAGGGCGACGTGTTTTTCGATTTCGACTCCGCCGACTTAAAACCCGGCGCTTATGACGAATTGGACCGAACCGCTCGGGTGTTGAACGATTTTCCGGCGACCACGATCCGAATCGAAGGCCACACCGACCAAAGCGGTTCGGAAGACTACAATCAGATTTTGTCCGAAAAACGGGCCGAATCGGTGAAAGCGGCTTTGGTCGCCAGAAACGTCAATGCCGCCAGGCTGCAGACCATCGGTTTTGGAGAGTCAAAACCCATTTCGAGCGATCCGGCCCAAAATCGACGGGTCACCATGGTCATCACTCCCAACAGTGCCGGATAGGGTGGCAAACGGTTTCACCGGCCTCTGACGACACGAGAAGCCTGAAACTGCCCTCCCGCGAGCCGCAAGCCGAACCGGGCCCTTTTGGTTCATTCGGCCCCGGCGCCCGAACTTCCTGCAACCGGAGGGGTCCATGAAACGACAGCATCCTCCCGTGATCCGAAACATCGGGTTTATCGCGACACGTTTGGCCGGAACGGACGGGGTTTCCCTGGAAACCGCCAAATGGGCGGATGTCTTCGAAGAGGAGCGCTTCAACTGTTTCTACTTCGCCGGGGAACTGGATCGTCCAGAGACCCATTGCTATGTGCTTCCGGAAGCCCATTTCACCCACCCAGACATCAAGCGAATCCACGAAAACGTCTTCGGTGCCGTCGTTCGGAACCGGGAAACCACCATTGACATCCAGAATCTAAAAACCCATATCAAAGACCACATCTATCGGTTTCTGGACCAGTTTTCCATTGAGTTGCTGATTGTTGAAAACGCCCTCACCATCCCCATCAACATCCCCCTTGGAATTGCCATCACGGAAATCATTGCCGAAACCGGCATGCCGACGGTGGCCCATCACCACGATTTTTACTGGGAGCGGGACCGATTCATGGTGAACGCCGTCACCGACTACCTCAGCATGGCCTTTCCACCGAACCTACCCAGCGTGAAACACGTGGTGATCAATACCTTCGCCGACGGCCAGTTGAGTCTTCGAACCGGGATTTCGGCCACATGGGTTCCCAACGTCATGGATTTCGATGAACCGCCGAAGCCCCCCGACGACTACACAGCCGACGTTCGGGAGTCTTTGGGCATCGGCGACGACGAATTGCTGATCCTTCAACCCACCCGGGTGGTTCAGAGAAAAGGGATCGAGCATGCCATCGAACTGGTCAGCCGCCTCGGTATGAAGGCAATACTCGTGGTGTCCCATGCGTCGGGCGACGAAGGGTACGATTACGAGCAGCGATTGATCGACTATTCCAAACTTTTGGGCGTGCAGACTCGGTTCGTGTCCTCGATCATCAACGAAAGGAGAGGCACGACGCCGGGGGGGCGGAAAATTTACACCCTTGACGACATCTATCCCTACGCCGACTTGGTGACGTATCCCTCCACCTTCGAAGGTTTCGGC
>JASFIA010000318.1:0-4172 GCA_050122915.1 Desulfobacterales bacterium
CATTTGGCGTCTGGGCGTTGTGCATGGGGAACCAGCCATTGGTCCAGTAATCCACGTCCCCTAACGCCACGGATTTATAAAAAATAGGATTCTGAAGATCTTTCGGAGCCTTTACGTCGTAACCCAGCTCCGTGAGTCCCTTTCTTACCAGCGCTTCCTGAAAAAACCCCGTGTTCCAGGTGGCCCGGGCCGGCTTAACCGTCACGCCCTTTCCGGGCATGTCCGCGGCCATGGCCTGGGGCACGGCCAGGGACAGACAGACCGCAACTGTTACCAACGCTTTTTTCATGAGCAGCATAACGCCTCCTTCAGTTTGTTGTGGTGGTCGGTCCTGCGGATGTCAACATCCTGGAGACCGATTGCTGGCATTCCGTTCGACGCCAGTGCCCCGTCGAGGTTAGATCCGGATCTTTGACACCGACCCGACCCAACAAGGCGCCTCTGGCTGGAACCCGTTTTACTTCTTTTGGGCCATCGACTGGGTGATCCGATCGAGAACGATGGCCATCAGGACGATTCCCAAACCGCCGATCACGGCCCGGCCGATATCGAGGGTGTTCAGCCCCAGGATGACCGGAGAACCCAGACCGCCGGCGCCGATCAAGGCTGCAATGACCACCATGGACAGGGCCATCATGATGGTCTGGTTCAATCCGGCCAGAATCGTGGGCATGGCCAGGGGGATTTGAACCCGGGTCAGCACCTGCCACCGGTTGGCGCCGAAAGCTTGGGCCGCTTCAACCAATTCAGGGTGCACCTGGCGAATGCCGAGGCTGGTCAGCCGGATGATGGGGGGCAGGGCAAACACGATGGTGGCCAACACGCCCGCCACGTTCCCCACGGAAAACAGCATGACTATGGGCACCAGATAGACAAAGGCGGGGGTGGTCTGCATGGCGTCCAAAACCGGCCGCATGCCGGTTTCGACAGAATCGCTTCGCCCGGACCAGATCCCCAGGGGAATACCGGCGAGGGCGCAAAAAATGACCGATGAAAGCACCATGGCCAGAGTCGTCATGGTGTCCTCCCAAAGACCGAGGAGCCCCACGAAGATCATGGTGATGAGGGTAAAGATGGCCAGGCCCTTTCCGGAAAAGCGCCAGGCCACCAGAGCCAGGACGGCTATCACCAGAAGGGGAGGCAGGGCGTTTAGTCCGGCGTCGAAACCGTTCAAGGTCTGCTCGACCGGCCATTTGATAGCCTGAAAAATATCTCTGTAGTTGTCGACCAGCCAGTCCACGAACTGGGACACCCACGAATCCAGCGGTATGAGTTTGTCTTCGAACATAGTTATTCTCCAAATAGGATCACGCCAAGTCACCGTTCATCATTCGGTTCGGACAGCAGATCAAACCACCGCCTCTTGGACGGTATTGTCGATAGTTTCTTCCGTTCGGTGCAGGGTCTTCAGAAAACGGTTTTTCGACACCACGCCCTTGAAGACGTTGCTGTCGTCGACCACCGGCACCGGCCATGATTTAGAGGCCACTTCCGGCAAGATATCCTGCATGGAATCCGTCACGGCAACCGTCTTGGCACCGTCCAGGAAGCATTGTTTGAGGGGGTTGTCCGCCTTGCCGCTTTGGACCGCCTCTCGCAGGGAATCGGAGGAGACCACGCCGACGAACCGGCGTTTGGCATCCAGCACGTATAGATGGTCGAGGTCGCTGCCGCTCAGCAGTTCTTGGGCGGCTCTCAGGCTGCCGGCCTTGGTCACGATGATGGTGGGGTGGGTGTCCCTCACGATATCCCCCGCCGTAATTACGTTGGTAGGATCCACGCCCCGGAAAAAAGCCCGCACGTAGTCGTCGGCCGGATTTTGCAGAATCTCCTCCGGAGCCCCGACCTGGACGACACGGCCTCCTTCCATGATAGCGATACGATCCCCGATTCGAAGGGCCTCGTCGAGGTCGTGGGAAATGAAGACGATGGTCCGCTGATGCTCGTCCTGAAGGTTGAGAAGCTGGTCCTGCATCTCGGTTCGAATGAGGGGGTCTAGGGCTGAAAAAGCCTCGTCCATGAGCATGATATCCGGGTCGACGGCCAGCCCCCTGGCCAGCCCCACCCGCTGTTGCATGCCCCCGCTGAGCTGGGAAGGGTACGAATCCTCCCAGCCTTTCAACCCCACCTGCTCCAAGGCTTCCATCGCCCGGCTGTAGCGCTTTTCTTTGCCGATCTTGGCAAGTTCGAGGCCGAACGCCGCGTTGTCCAGCACGGTCAGGTGGGGCATGAGGGCAAAGGATTGGAAAACCATACTCATATGGTGCAGGCGGAATTTCACGAGCTCGTCCGGAGTCATCTTCGTTACGTTCTGGTCGTCGAAAATGACCTCACCCGCCGTCGGTTCGATGAGACGATTGAGCATTCGAACGAGGGTTGATTTCCCGGAGCCGGAAAGGCCCATGACCACGAAAATCTCGCCGGATTTCACCGAAAAATTGGCATCACAGACACCTACCGTCAGTCCTGTCTTTTCGAAGATTTCAGCCTTTTCTTCACCGCGCTCGAGGAGCTTCATGGCCCGGTCAGGGTTCGGACCGAACACCTTATAGAGGTTTTTGACATTCAGTTTGTCTGACATCGATTTGTCCGTCTTTCTGTGAGAGGTTTGGGAATGGAGAGGGGTGTCCCGTGCAAGTTACCGTTTGAGCGGCCCAAACGCTCCATCAGCCGGCGCTGGCATGGAGCGCAAACCTTTGGGTGGGTCAATCGTTCCAATGACCACGGCGAGAATGCGACAGCGTAGGAGCCATGAGGGTTATTTTCTGGACATTCGGTAAAAAATGGCATTGAAACAAACAGTTGCAGACCGGTGACATCGATCAGACGCCTCGATGCCGGAGTAACAAGTCGACTTGGCCAATGACCGTCAGAATATTAATATATTAATAGTTTCCAGATGAAAAGTCAAGAAGTGAATAGGTGTGTCTGGATTTCCGGTTCGTCCAGGCCAGGATTGGGACGCTGGAACCTTCGACCGAAAGCCCGAGGGTGGGCGCAGGGTCATCTGTCTGGCAACCGCCCCTATCCGGAGACGGTCAGAACCGACTCGAAGTCGTTGAAAATCCGATGCATCAGGCTTTCAGCATGCCTGAGTTCCCCCGGGGTCTTGAATACGGAATCCAACTCACGGAAAATGCCGTCGTAGTGGGAGGGGGGAGCGCCCGACACCCTCGTGACAGGGGGTCTTTCATAGGTTCTGTTTTCGAAGGGGTAATGGCACGGACCCGGAGAATCATGGCGGCGGTAAGGCCACTCAAGCTTGAGGAAGACCAATTCACGAAACAGGCTATCGAAATGCGGGGATGCCGCCCCATCCGCGGCGGTGAGGCCGCGGCCAAGTCTCGATTCCACCTCATTGAACACGGCTGCGAGGAGCCGATGCTCGGTGACGATCAGCCCATAGCCGAACCAGTGACCCATCGACCCCGTAACCAGGCGCTGGTAGATACGCGAAAGCCGCCGATAGGAGGGGCACCAGTAGGTTCGGCAGGCTTTTTCCCCGTAAAAACTAAGCCGCCGGTAATCGACACCATGATTGCCGGGCGCCTTCGGATGGAGTAGACACCCCACCCGTTGCCGCCGATTGCCGATCAATCCCAAGAACGCACAGTGATGAAATTGCTGGTATGGCCTGTCGACCGGCGAGAATCCTTCGACGGCTCGTTCGAATCGTTCGATATCGGCGACGGATCGGTTCACCCGGGAGAAGGCCTCCGTACGATCCATCAGCAGCGCTT
The DNA here is from genome assembly GCA_050122915.1 of Desulfobacterales bacterium. Classification (GTDB taxonomy): domain Bacteria; phylum Desulfobacterota; class Desulfobacteria; order Desulfobacterales; family UBA5852; genus CALNZV01. The sequence continues at coordinate 3,741 of JASFIA010000318.1, forward strand.
CAAGGGAGGGTCGAGACAGGTTGGCGACGTTGTAGAGCCCGCAGCAGGCGCCGCAGGATACCCGGTCGCTTACCTGGCACAGATGGATGCTGCCGTTGGGAATCCCCGGTGGCAGACCATGGCCGATGTCAGGACGCTCTGATTCCATTCCTGAACCGATGCGCATGGGTCGTCGACCCGGCTTCGGATGCGCATCTGCGGTTCCCGACCGGAACCGACCGAATCAAGACCGGGCTTTCGACGCTGCGTTGCCGGAGTCCCCTGAGCCGCCATCCGCTGCCTTCGATTTGAAATGGGCAGCCGTGACGGGATGGATCAGAAAGCAGAAAGCCGCTGCGGAAATGCCGACGTTGACGGCGGAGACGAGCATGGCAGTGGGATGTTTGTCAAGGAAGAGAAAGGTGAAAAAGCCGCAGTATAAGATGATGATCA
>JASFIA010000319.1:0-4164 GCA_050122915.1 Desulfobacterales bacterium
TCGGTGCGAAGTTGTTCCACGCGCTGGGCCATGTCGTCCATAATCATGTTGAGATCTTGTACGTTCATCAGGATCTTTTCTTTTTCGGCCGATCCAAGCTTGTCGATCTTGCGCATGGCATCATACATTTTGGCTTTCCATGCGGTCATTTCCGATTCCATTGCCGAGCAAAAGTCTTTTACATCCATGGGTGTCTCCTTTCCAATCGAATGGGTGTCATTGTCAACGTGCGGGTTTCACCCCCGCTGTCAATTCATTGGGAGGGGTTTTCACCGTCTCCCAGGAGCGGCAAGGTCCGCTCCAGTTCGAAAAATACAAGGAACTTAGGATCTTCTTCCGGGTTTTTGTCCGACGGATAGGAGCGCCGGCGAAGTTCGTATAGACGCTCCGACTCTTTTTCTTCTCGCACTTTTCGAAGAAAAAGCCGTTTTCCTTTGTAGCCGTTTCCTTCTTCGATAAAGAGGTAAGTGGCATGGGGATTCGAGTTGAGATTGTCGTGTGTCAGTCGGTTTCTCATGATAAATGCCAGCGTTCCGTCTTCCATAAAATGGGGCCGCGAATAGACGGCTGCATCCACGTGGCCGTCAGCGTCGGCTGTGGCCAGGACACCGATACCTTTTCGGGTGGTAAAATACTCTGCTAAGGTCATCCAGTCGCTCCTTTTGACTATTCAGGTGATCCGGTTCATAGGAGTGCTCGTGAGATGCAAGTGATTCTATATTCTCAGTTCGATTCCATTGAAACGATAAGCATTCAGATTGATTTGTTAAGGTGCGGATACGGAAAAGGCGGAAAAAGAAGACGTCGACCGGCACCAACATGCCGGGCAATGGAAACGATGGGAGCTTTCAGGAGATGGGGGGAATGGCCGTCAATCAGTTAAGGACTCTTTGGTGCATTGGGCTGTGACTTCCCCTTCAAGACACTTTTGACTTCCGACAGGGCGGCGTCAAAGAACACCTTTCCAATGACCTTGACGGGAGAATCCAGGGTAAACGCCCCTAAAACGGCGTAAAGGGTAGGAAGCGTGATCTTGGGTTCAGCCGCCGCCAGATAGACGGGAACCCACTGATCAGGATGGAATTTGGCTTTGAAGGCGTCGAGCCCTCGAAAGTTGTAGAACCGGGTGCCATGGGCCCGCATCCACCAGATCAGAAGGGCCAGCCAAAAAGGCATTGAGCCCGATGGCACTCGGCGGGAGAGGGGGGAGGCTCCGAGAGTGATAAAGGTATCCCCACTGGAAGCCGCTGACTGTGCGGCCCCGGCGACCAGGCTCTCAGAGATGCCATTGGGCGCCATCCCGCAACGGACGATCTGTTCGATCAGCCATCCATTTCGGGCCGGGACAGGCGTCATGACTGCATAACCAGTCACGGCGCCCGCCACCGTGGCCACCACAACCCGGCGGTCTGTCAACCGATCCAGCAAATGCGGGTCTGTCATGAAACCCATGGGCGGCAGTGATTTGGCGGCGATCCACTCATCCAAGCATACCGCGAGCGACTGCTTCGCTGGCGACTGCGCATTCCATTCCGAGACGACCAGTCCCTTGTGACGAGCACGACTGACCTGATAGCGAAGAGATGACGACGTCCGAAAGCGATTGAGCAGCGACCCCGGCTTCCACTCCGGCTGAGCGCCGATATTCAGGACCGAATGAGGGGCGCCAGCTCTTTCCAACGCCCGAATCATCCTCGGCTCGGCCGCGAGATAACAGACCTTCTCTCCATTGCGTGCCGCCTCTCTCTCGAACTCCCTGCACACCTCCGCCATCCGTTCAATCGGGCAAATGGGTTCTCCGGCAGCCACTCGCACGCCGCGGTTGATCACATAACCGACCAGGGCATCCCCCGAGGACGAATACCACCGACAAAGTTGCGGGTGAAGGCTCTGCCAGCAGGTGGCGGCCTTACCGTGGGCTATAACCAGCCTGCGGTCAGTATCAGAACCTTCTTGCGGGTCCTCGACCTTATTCGTCTCCATCACCATGATTGCCCTGTTCTACAAGCCACTTCCTTTGGCAATGGTTCTAATGAATGCCGCCAATCGCTGGGGAAAATCAGTAATGAGACCCCTCGCCCCGGCATTCCGGAAACGGCGGAAATTCTCTTCGTCATTTACCGTGAAAAGATTGATGCTCACACCCTGGCGCGTTTTTTCCCGGATGACGTCTTCGCTGATGAGGGTCCAAAGGACATTATAAGTGGCGTAGGACCCGTCTCCCCAGTCAAGTGAATGGTCGTTATCGTCCCCGATGAGGGCCTGGACGTCGAAACCGCGCCGGCGCGCCTTCACTTCCTGAAGCCAGGGGTGATAAAATGAGGAAATCACGACCTGATCCTGCTGAATCCCTACGCGATCGACAATCCGGATCACCCGCTCCACCATAGGGTATCGTCCCATGGGCTCCAGCTGGGCCTTGAGCTCGAGATTGACCCGCCAGTTCAAGTCGCGGGTCAAGACCAGCGCCTCCTCAAGGGTGGGAACCGGCTCTCCCCGGCAGTCGTTCAGGTCACCCGGAGATAGAGCACCGGCCGAAATCTGACCGAAAGGATCGGTTTCCAGAAACCAGGATCCCGCATCCAGGCAGCGGACTTCAGCCAGAGTAAACCGGGTGACCGGATCGATGGATCGAGCCGGAAAACGGACTTCGACATCGGTCGTGCGGCGCAGGTCCGCGTCGTGAAGGAGAATCGGTTCGCCATCGCCGGTCAGGGCCACATCCGTTTCCCAAAGGTCTGCACCCGAATCGAAACCCTTGCGAGCGGACAGAAGCGTGTTCTCGGGGGCAAGGCTTCTCGCCCCTCGATGGGCGATATTGAGGATCATTTCGTTTTCCTTCCTGGGAAGTTGGTGCTATCCAATGAGGCAATCCACGGCGACCCTCGACCGGAGTGACGGAACCCCCTGTCGGCATGGCAGATCACACCTATCATGACGGATTGGGATTTAACAACCGAAGGGACATCGTTCCATCTCCACCGGTTCACCCCTGGAAATGGAGACGAAACCAGTGTCTCAGCGGTCGCTCGGCCCAGCCCGATGTTGACAAAATACCCTGGCCATTGCTCTGCTGTAAATCGGTCTTTTCTCCGTGTTGTCGAAAAGGATGCGGGTATTATCTTGATAAGTGACGATGGTTATTTCCGTCGATTCCAGGCAACCATAAAATGTTCAGCAACCAGGAGACGATATGACCAAAGGAAACTGCCCTCAATGCGGATGTAATCGTTTTTTCATCAAAGACCCTGATGACCCCTTCGAAACCTATCAATTCGAAGTCAAAAACGGCCGCATTCAATTTGACGACAACGGCCCATCGTCGTATGAACCAAACACGGACGAGGACACTGAGGCCTTCTGCGACCGATGTGCATGGCACGATCGTCTAAGAACGCTCGGATAATCTCGCCTACAGGATACCCATACGACGAGGAGTCTTTTCGCCCAGTGGGGCCGTCAAAGGGTCGGCACCCCACCCGGGGCGATAGCGGCAACCCATCAGCAGGAGGAATATCCATGCGAAAAGTTTTCATCGGTTATGCTACCAGAACAGGAAACACTGAAAAGATGGCTGAATACATTGCCGAAGGAGTCCGCTTTTCGGGGATCGATGTCGATGTCAAACCCATAACCAAAATCAAGTCTGAAGCGGATCTCAAGGGCTACGACGGGGTCATATTAGGCTGCCCCACCTATCACCGGGATATGATCGGCACCATGAAAACCTTTTTGTTTCTGGCCGAAAAAGCCAACCTGGTAGGCAAAGTCGGTGGAGCATTCTGCTCTTATACCCATAGTGGAGAAGCCGGTCCCATGGTGTTCGACACCATGCTCCACGTATTCAAAATGGATATGGTGGATTTGGGCGCATTGAATCTTAAAGAGCAGGTCTTAGGATCCGACGAGGGCCTGAGGGCCTGCCAGCAGTATGGAAAGTCAGTGGGGGAGAAACTCGCCGTTTGACGACGATACCTCGATCCGTCATCGGACCTATTCAGTTGTATGCGAAGGAGGGAGGAGCACATGGCCAATCCCGAAGACATGTACCAGTGCCAGACGGTGAATTGCGGCTGCATTTATAATCCGGACCGAGGCGATCGCAAAGGGAAAGTGCCAAAGGGCACCCAGTTCCAATTGCTGCCTAAGGAATGGCAATGCCCG
>JASFIA010000320.1:0-4163 GCA_050122915.1 Desulfobacterales bacterium
GGATATCCTGGTCGGTGATGGTCCCTTTGGCGGCCAGGAGCCGGATATGGGCATCCAGCCTGGCGACCTTTGCTTCATAACGCCGCTTCAATTCTTCATTCGCATCAGACGCTTCCTTGGATCTCAGCTTCGGGTCGAGCATCACCCTGCGAACTTCGGCCAGAAGACCGATGTATTGGCGCGCCTGAATCCCCTTTGTGGGGTGGTTTCTAAAGCGGCTCCATTCCGCCTGCTTGTTCTTGATGGCGGCCTCGATAACTGCCAGATCGTTTTCCGGGGGATTGATCCTCAGATTGAGCAATTGAAAGAAGTTGATGCGCTTCATTCGTATTTAGGCTCCGCTGGACCGAGTGCCCCCATTAACTCGATGGGGAAAGGTTTGTGACGGATGCTGTGGCATAGGAAGTCGATGGATAGGGGGCTTCGCCATTTTTATAAATGATGGGGGTCTCCATATTAGGGCCAACCCAGCGGTTTGGACAACGGTTGCGGGGAAAGAGAAAGGAGACACGGGGCGGTCAGCGGAGGAGGTGAACTCTGTTTTACACCGGTATTGACAGGTATTCCGGCGCTCTGTGGAGGAGTCACGCCTTTGGAATCTCTCCATTCGTAGTAACCGTGTCGTTGACCGATGCATGGCGCCTCATAATCCGTCGGGGCGGTCGGTGCCCACTGGTCAATGAACGATCAAGCTTTGGCTTCTGGCCTTTGCCTCTTCAAATTCCTTTCCCTGGATGACCGATCGGGTTTCTATTTTTGCCTCGACAGAGCGGTTTTCAGTGGTTTCAACCGCGGTGATGTGCAACCGGCCTTCCCGGTTCAACTGAAAGGATATATCGACGGGAGAGTCATCCGGCAGTCCGGATGGCAGGTCGAGGACTGCCGTGCCGATTTCGACGGAATGATCCAGGGGCACGACTTTGTCGCTGGTTTCATTTTCCATGATTCGAACCAGGACCCGCTCCTGATTGGCCTCTGGCGTGTAAAAGGTTCTTCGAGTGTCTACCGGGACCACCGAATTGCGGACGATGAGATTAAACACCGCTTCATCACCGTTCGGTCGCTTGGCGACAACCCCAAAGCTTTTGCTGCTGACGTCCCGGATGGTGATGGATGACCGTTTAACCGCTGAAAGGGTGATGCCGGTTTCTTCGGCCATTTCCCTCGCCGCCTCTTCCATGATGCTGGCGGGGGCAGACTCCATGAGCTTGTCCCCTTCATCGGGGCTTTGATTCGTCTTTTCAGCAATTCGGCGAATCAGGCCGTCATTTAAAGAAAGCTTCCATCCGTAGATAGCGGCCCCTTTGGCCACCGCTTCATCCGGGTCGAACATTCTGGGTTCCATCCCAAATTCCTCATTGATCCGACCGGGAACCTGGGGCATTCGGGTGGATCCGCCGACCATGATGATTTCATCAAATTGCTCGTACCCTTTTTTCCTTGCCTCCGTCAGCATCTCGTGGGTAAGGGCAATGGTTCGCTCCAGAAGGTCTTCGGTGATTTGCAGGAATTTATCTCTACTCAGCTCCACTTTGACCCGCTCGCCGCCGTGGGTAATGGAAACGGGTGTTTTGTCCCTCTGGGACAGGATTTTTTTTGATTTTTCAGCCGAGAGCTGGAGATCTTGCCACGTATCAGGGTCTTCAAGGATGTCTTCTTTGCTTCCGGTCTGGTTTTGAAACTCTTGGACGAGATAGGCCACGATGCGATCGTCCCAGTCTTTTCCCCCCAGGTTGTGATCGCCGCCCGTGCAGATGACATCAATGGAGTTGTCCTTGATATCGATCATGGTAACATCGAAGGTTCCGCCTCCCAAATCGTAGACGAGCACCACACGGTTTTCGGTATCTTGAAACGTCCCATAAGCGATAGCGGCTGCCGTGGGTTCATTGATGATCTGTCTGACGTTGAACCCTGCGATCTCGCCCGCCTTGCGGGTCGCCTCCCGCTCGTTGATGCCAAAGTAAGCTGGACAGGTAATGACGACATCTTTTATTTTTTTACCGACTACCTGTTCGGCATCCTGGGCAACCTTTCGGAGAATGAAACTGGAAATCTCCTCCGGTCGATAAGGCTTGCTATCGTATTCATAGAGAAAATCGGGTTCACCCATCGACCGTTTTATGAAACTTACCACCTCGTTCGGATACAGCTTTGCACTTTCCTTTGCCACGTCGCCGACGACGATCTCCGTTCCGTCAAAGAAGACCACCGAGGGCGTTACCCTCTGATTTTCCAAGTTGGGTATGATGACGGGCTTGCCATATTCATCGACATAGGCGATGGATGAATAGGTGGTTCCGAGATCAATTCCGAAAATTTTCTGAATAGGCTCGTTCATATCCATCCCTTTTATTCAGTAGCTTCCGAGTAAACATACACCGCAACCATCTCTTGCCGGATTACCTTCCCCTCCCATTCATATCCGGGTCGGATCGTGTGGGCAATGGTTTTGTCCAGTTCAGGGTCATCCGTTGGTATTTTTTTGAGAGCCCGTTGACGAGCAGGATCGATGGGGCCGTCGCTGGAGCAGAAGGATTTTACTCCTTGCCAGTAAAAAATATCGTCAAGATCACTGGGTATCGCATCGAGGTATCTGAACAGTTTCATCGGGTCCCGCTGCGAGGGTTCCAGGGATTTGAAATGGGTAATCCATTTGCGGATGTCATCCGACAGTTTGACCACGTCCAAGACGAAAGAGAGGACCAGCTTTTTCATGAGATCCTGCTTGTACTCCTGGAGCTCTTGATGAAGCTTGTCGATGATGGTTTCTTTGTGAGCGTCGTACTTCAGTTTTCCTTCAAAGTCTTGAGAAAGGCTCTCCAACCGGTCCTGGAGATCCCCCAGCCGGCGATCTATGGAGTCGATGGGGATGAGGTGGCCAGGAAGGTCATCGCCGGAAACGCCGAATTCCTGTTCTTCTGCCTGGGAGGCCACCGTCTCTTCAGTGGCTGTCTCATCGGGGGCATTGACAGATGAAATGGCAATGCCGTCATTTCCGAATGGCGAATCCTCATTTTCCTCTTTATCAAAGGAGTTCTCGGCGCCTTCTTCTATCGGGGAACCGCTGTCGTCTTCCACTGCGAACACACCCGAGTCGTATTGGGGGGGTGGTTCCGTGGCGGGTGGCGCAGGATCGTCGTTCTCGGCATCCATATCCAAGCCGATTTGGTCCTCTGGAATCGTATTTTTACCCATGGGATCCTCTGATGGTTGTCGTAGACTGAAACGAAAATGAGCTCTTGAAAATCGATCAAAAGGCTTCATATCTCATCGGAATACCCACAAAAAAACTTTACCCGGCCGATAGGCACTTCAGGTTGACAGCGGGGTGATACCCATCAGAAATGAACCCGAATAAAGGCTCTGGATCGACACGGGCCACACGGGGGATTCGGGGGACGCAGAAATCCGTCGAAGCGGCGTACGGTCGCCGTTCAACGGTGGCGTTGCGTCGGTCGTATATGTCATCCCCGATGGCGGAGGAAACAACAGCGGGTCCGGCAGCGGGGCGCCTGTCCACAGAAGGCGCCCCATCCTTCACTTATTGTTCGCTCTCCTTTTTGGTTTCTTCGATAATTTTTTCTTGGAGTTGAGAGGGAACTTCATCGTAATGGGAAAAGGACATGGAATACATCCCCCGCCCTCCGGTCATTGAACGCAGATCCGGTGCGTAGGTCTGAAATTCGGCCAGCGGCACCTGCGCTTTGATCACCTGGTTTCTTCCCTGACTGTCCATTCCCAGCACGCGTCCACGCCTGCCGTTCATGTCTCCCATGATGTCACCCATGTATTCATCGGGCGTAACGACCGTCACATTCATAATCGGTTCGAGAAGGGTGGGGGAGGCATCGATAACGGCTTTCTTGAAGGCGAGTGAGCCGGCTATTTTAAAGGCCATTTCCGAGGAATCGACGGCATGGAAGGAACCGTCGTCCAGGGTGACTTTGAAGTCCACGCATGGATATCCTGCCAAAACGCCCCGACCGGCCGATTCTTGGACACCTTTGTCGACAGCGGGAATGTAGGTCTTTGGAATGGCGCCGCCCACGATGGCATCAACGAATTCATAGCCTGACCCTCGGGGCAGGGGCTCCATCTGAATCCAGCAGTCTCCAAATTGACCGTGGCCGCCGGTTTGTTTTTTGTGGCGGCCTTGAACG
>JASFIA010000321.1:0-4150 GCA_050122915.1 Desulfobacterales bacterium
CTTCCCACACGGGTCGGAGCGGACGATCTCAAGAGCCCTATCGGCGGCTTCCGGTGCGACGAAGGCAAGAAGCTTGCCCTCATTGGCCACATAGAGGGGATCGAAACCCAACAGGTCGCAAAGCCCGGCCACCTCTTTTCGAACCGGTATCGACGTTTCGTGGATGACCACGCCCACCGCCGAGCTTTCGGCGATCTCGTTCAGTGTGGTGCCCACCCCGCCCCTGGTGGGGTCCCGGAGGACATGGATGGCGTCTTGACATTGCATGAGCTGTTTGACCATGTGATTGAGAGGGGCGGAGTCGCTTTGGATCGGGGTGTCGAATTCGAGACCCTCCCGGCGGGACAGGATGGTCATTCCGTGGTCGGCGATGGTGCCGCTCAGCAAAATCCGGTCGCCGGGCACAGCCCCCCGGCTCGACAGGTTTGCCCCCGGCAGCAGTACCCCGATGCCGCTGGTATTGATGAACAGCCGGTCCGCAGCTCCTTTGGGGACCACCTTGGTGTCCCCGGTGACGATCTGAACACCGGCATTCCGCGTGGCCTCCCGGACGCTCTTCAGCACGGCTTTCAGATCGTCCATGGGAAACCCTTCCTCGATGACCAGGCCCAGGCTCAGGAAAAGCGGCTCGGCGCCGCACATGGCAACGTCGTTGACCGTGCCGTTGACGGCGAGGTCACCGATGTTGCCACCGGGGAAAAAAAGCGGATCGACGGTGAAGGTGTCCGTAGAGAACGCCAGGCGGCCGCTCTTAAGATCGAGAATGGCACCGTCGTTGAGCTCGGCAAGCATTGGATTGTCGAACAGGGGCAGAAGCAGTTCCGCCGTCAGGGCGTGGGATATCTTTCCACCGCTGCCGTGATCGAGAAGGATGCGGTCGGTCATGGACGGGGGTCCTCTCTGTGGAAGCGATAGAAGGCGGCACAGGTGCCCTCGCTGGACACCATACACGGCCCGACAGGATTCATCGGCGTGCAGGCCTGACGGTAAAGCCGGCACTCGGGAGGAATCTTGATGCCTTTCAGAATGTCGCCGCAGGCACAGCCGGCCGGGTCCTTGGCGGCTGGCACCTCGACCGGGATCCGGCGGGCCGCATCCCAGTCCCCGAAAGGGTCCCTGATGGTCAAATTGCTGCCGGGAATGACGCCGATGCCTCGCCAAATGGCATCCGCCGGCTCGAACACGGTGTTCATCATTTGAAGCGCCTTGGGGTTACCCTTGGCCGATACCCCTCGTGGGTAGGCGTTTTCAAGGGCCGGAGATCCGGATTCGATCTGCTCCACGGCCATTGAAATAGCCAGGAGTAGATCCACCGGTTCAAACCCCGCCACCACGCAGGGGATGCGGTGGCGGTCAAAGAATTCAGTGTACCCGTCGGTGCCGATGATGACCGACACATGCCCCGGCAGCAGAAATCCATCCACCTGGATGTCCTCCGAGGCCGTCAGGGCCTCCAAAGCTGGAGGCACCGTTTTGTGGGCGGAGGCCACCATGAAATTTTGGACGCCGTCCTGTTTTGCCGACCAAATGGCGGCAGCCACCGTCGGTGCCGTGGTCTCGAAACCGACGCCCAGGAACACCACCCGACGGTCCGGATTTTCCCTGGCGAGCTGCACGGCGTCGAAAGTGGAATAGACGATCCGGACATCCCTGCCATTCGCTCTTTCTTTCTGAAGGCTCGAACCGGTACCCGGCACCCGAAGGAGGTCCCCGAAAGTGGCAACGATGACGCCGTCTTCCCGGGCGTAGGCGATAAACGTGTCGATGTCCTGTTGGGAGGTGACGCAGACCGGACACCCGGGGCCCGAAATCAGTTGAACCGAATCCGGAAGCAGATGGCGGATGCCGTGGCGGAAGATCGAGACGGTGTGGGTGCCGCAGACCTCCATGAGGCGGACGGGCGTTCGGCTGGCGCTGTTGATGCGATCCGCGAGTCTTCGGGACAGGTCGGGGTCGCGGTAATGGTCGGTGTGTTGAGTGGTCATGGGAAAATCCCGTTTTTCCTGGGTTAGAGGCCGACGCCGGCTTCGGATTGAGCCGCGGCCGAAACCGCCTGACCTAAAGCGATCCCCCCGTCATTGGCTGGTACCAGCCGGTGGGTATAGACATCGAAGCCGCGTGCTTCTAGCGCCGGGGCCATGGTCTCCAATAAAAGGGTATTCTGAAAGACCCCGCCGCTCAGGGCCGCCTTCCAGATGCCCCGCTCTTTTGCGATCCGGGTGCAGACATCGCAGAATGCCGCTGCGAGGGTATCATGAAACCGCCGGCTCATCACCCCGACCCCAACCCCGCCTTCAATATCCGAGACCACTCCGGATATGATGGGCTCGATACGCAGCCGGAAAACAGAATCATCGGTCCATTCCCAAGGATACGTGCCGGCCGGGTGCCTTGCAGCAGCCATTTCGAGAGCCATTGCGGCCTGACCTTCGAAGGCCACCCGGCTCTTGATGCCTGCCATTGCCGCAACGCCGTCGAAAAGGCGGCCCAGGCTGGATGTCATCGGCGTGTTGACCCTGGCGGCAGCCATCTTGACCACTGCATCGACCGCCGCCGGATCCGTCCGGGAGAAGATGGGGATTTGCCGCTCACGGAACCGGTCCCCAAAGGTGGCGTGGAGGTAGGCGACGGCCATCCTCCACGGTTCACGAATGGCGGCAGCGGCCCCGGGCATGCCTACCAGGTCCAGGTGGGCCGCCCGCTCGTAGCCTTTGGCATCCGCCACCAGGACTTCTCCTCCCCAGACCGTGCCGTCGTCTCCGTAACCGGTGCCGTCGAACGCCAGGCCGATGACGGGCCCCTCGACCCGGTTTTCGGCCAGACAGCTAACAATGTGGGCATGGTGGTGCTGAATCGCTACCACCGGCAGGGATCTCTGCTCCATGGCAAAACGGGTGCTGAGGTAATCGGGGTGGCGGTCGCAGGCCACGATCGTCGGGTCGATGTCGAGAATGCGCTGAAGGTGCTCAAGGGTTTCCTGGAAAAAGCCGAGCGTGGCCATGTTTTCCAAATCCCCCACATGCTGGCCCAAAAACGCCCGGTCCTCTTTGGTGAGACAGACGGTGTTCTTTAACTCTGCCCCCAGGGCCATGATCTGGGGCTGGGGCTGCTTGAGGAAGACCGGCACCGGCACGTAGCCCCGAGAGCGCCGGATCAACCGGGCCTCTCCTGCCGCACACCGAAGGATCGAGTCGTCGCTTCGCAGGTAAATGTCCCGATCGTGGACCAGGAAATAGTCCGCAATCCCCCCAAGGCGGTCGAGGGCTTCATCGTTGTGGATGGCGATGGGCTCTTCGCTCACGTTGCCGCTGGTCATGACCAGGGCGATGTAAGGGCCGTTCATCAGGAGATGGTGCAGGGGGGTGTACGGAAGCATGACCCCGAAACAGCGGTTGTCCGGCGATACGGCATGGGCGACGGGGACGGGATGCCGTTTTTCCAGAAGGACTATCGGGCGCTGGGGCGACGAGAGGCATTCGATTTCGGATTCCGATAGGCGGGCGATGGCGGACACGCGGTCCAGATCCCGGACCATCATGGCCAAAGGCTTCTCCTCTCGGCCCTTGCGCCGGCGCAACGCCGTCACGGTTTTCTGATTGGCCGCATCCCCGGCAAGGTGAAACCCGCCCAGCCCCTTGATTGCCAGGAGGCGGCCATCGGTCAGCAGGGAAATGGCTTGCTCGATGGGATCCGCGCAGAGGACGGGCCTTCCGAGGGCGTCCAGAAGACCGACCTGGGGACCGCAGTCCCGGCAGGCGTTTGGCTGGGCGTGAAACCGCCGGTCCATGGGATTGTCATACTCCGCCTGGCACTGTCGGCACATGATGAATCGGCCCATGGACGTCTTGGGGCGGTCGTAGGGGACGTCTTCGATAATGGTATAGCGGGGGCCGCAGTTGGTGCAGTTGATGAACGGGTATCGGTAGCGGCGGTCCCCGGGATCGAAGAGCTCCTTCAGGCAGTCGTTGCAAACGGCGACATCGGGGGATATGAGGGTGGAGCGCAAACCAGGGTCGGCGGCGCGGCTGTGGACGATGTCAAAGGACGGGCAGTGGGCGAATGGAGCATCCTGGACGTCGATATGGGTGATCTTTGAAAGAGGGGGCGATTCGTTTGAAATCGCTCTGACGAAGGTCTCCAGATGGGTCGG
>JASFIA010000322.1:0-4144 GCA_050122915.1 Desulfobacterales bacterium
CCTGAACTCGGGAGGTTGAAGGGCGCCCGGAAGGTCTATTTCGCCAAATACGGCTATGCCAGGGGGATTTTGGAAGGCATCGACCGGTATGGCTTTCGGCAGCTGGCCCAAAGGGAGAACCCATCATGACCCTTCAAAACAAAGTCCAGTTGATCACCTATCCGGACAGCCTGGGCCAAAATATGACTGAGCTGCATTATGTCCTGAAGCGCTACCTGTCCAAAGCCGTCGGAGGGGTCCACATTCTGCCCTTTTACCCATCGTCTGCCGACCGGGGGTTTGCGCCCATCACCTATGACGACGTGGACCCCCTTTTCGGCAGCTGGGAGGACATCGACCTGATCGGCCGGGATTTCGATCTGATGATCGATTTCATGGTCAACCACATCTCCAGGCAATCGTTTTATTTTCAGGATTATTTGGAAAAGGGGCCGGAATCCGAGTGGGCGGACATGTTCCTCTCCTTCAACAAACTCTCGCCCGACGGGGACATCGGCGAGGACGTTCTGGCAAAAGTGTACACCCGGAAGCCCAGGCCCCCCTACACGACGCTCCATCGATCCGATGGCTCCCGGGAAAAAATCTGGTGCACCTTCGACTATGAACAGATCGATCTCGATTACCAGTCGGAAACAACCCGTCAAGTGATGCGAAATTTCCTGATTCGCCTTGCCCGGACCCGGGTCAAGATGATCCGCCTGGACGCGTTCGCCTACACCACCATCAAGCTTGGCACCTCCTGCTTTTTTTTGGAACCCCAAGTGTGGGAGCTGCTCGAGTGGTTGAGTCGATTTGTCCGCCCTTTCGGGGTAGATGTGCTTCCCGAAGTCCATGAGCACTACGATTACCAGATGAAACTGGCCGAAAATGGGTATTGGTGCTACGATTTTTGCCTTCCGCTTCTGGTTCTGCATACCCTGTACCACCACACCCACAAGCGGCTTGCCGACTGGATCGATATCCGGCCCTCCAAATCGATCACCACCCTGGACACCCACGACGGCATGGGGGTCGTGGATGTGGACGGTCTGCTGAGCGAAGATGAAATCGAGAGGACCATCAACGGCCTCTACGAGAAGGGGTCCAATGTCAAGCGGATCTACTCCGGGCAGGAATACCAGAACCTGGACATCTACCAGGTCAACTGCACCTATTATTCGGCTTTGGAGTGCAACGATGACTCCTACCTGGCGGCCCGAACCATCCAGTTTTTTCTTCCCGGTATTCCCCAGGTCTACTATGTGGGGCTTTTGGCCGGGGAGAACGACATCGAGCTGGTGGAGCGGACGAAGAACGGTCGGGACATCAACCGCCACAACTACACCCTCGAGGAGGTGGATGACGCCCTGACCCGCCCGGTGGTCAGGCGGTTGCTTCGGCTGATGGAATTTCGCAACACGCATCCGGCTTTCGGGGGGGAGTTCAAACGGATGGATTCTCCGGAAAATCGACTTCTGCTGTCATGGACCCATGGGGGGCACCAGGCGACCGCCGACATCGATCTGGTGGACTACACCGTCAACATCGCCTTCACGGACGAGGAGGACGGCAGGACCAGGGTTTTGACCCCATGAGGCTTCCGCCCCAAACCGCCCCGCCCCGGCGCGTCCGGAGAGGCGGAACGTCGACTAATAGCGTATCAGACGTTTTTCGACCACGAAGAGGGGTTCATAGCCGAAGATGGCGCTCAAATGATGGAAGAAGGCATGCCCTCCCTCCTCCTGCCACAACCGGGTCACTTCCCGGTTGATGAGGACATAGTCATCGACGGTGCTGCCCATAGGGCCTGCCGGGAATCCGGGAAGGCCTTCCCTGCTGACCTGGTCGATGAGATCCAGCCACAGGATGCTGGCCCCCATGATATAATGGGGCCATGCTTTTTGAACGGCCAGGGGCCATTGGGGATCGCTGGTGGCCTCTATGGTGCCGGGGGGGGCTGCCGTCCAGGAACCGGTCAGCAGCTCGTCCAGCTGACCGTCCGCCTCCAGGCGCCCGAGCCGTGGATTCTTGCGGATGGCCGAGAACACCGTCTCGGCCGCCCCCGGGCGTGCGTAGAACAGAAAGCTGAATTGGTGCCCGCTGTCGTCTCGGTTCGCCCGCCTGTGGAAGCGCCATAGAGGGATATCTTCCCCGGCTATCGACAGAACCGGCGATATGACCCGATGGGCCAGGTAGGGGTCCAGATGCCAGGCCGGATGGGCTCCGGCCGGCCATGAGAGGCGGAACCTGGCCTGCCACCACTGGGAATCGGCCTGGGAGGATGGAGGTTGGGCATCCGGTGGACCAGAGGCATCGGGCGGAGGGAGCATGGAGCAGCCGGCGGTCATCAGCCACACCAAGAGCATCAGTGTCCGGGGTCGACAAAGGGAGATACCGGGCATCATGGCCTCCAAGGTTTTCTTGTTTTCAAGGGGCGGCTCTGGTATCACCAGCGGAACAGCCGCGGTCGCCATGCCTGACGGTATGGACGCCTCGCAATTTCCATCGATGCAGTTGATCATCAATCAACCGCAATATCAATACTTGACTCCCGCGGACTGCCACAACCGCCAATGATCCGCCTCGAGGACCTGACCGTTTGCTTTGGTGATCTGACCGTACTGGACCGGGTTTCCATGGTGATTGCCCCCTCGGAGAAGATCGTGATTCAGGGGGAATCCGGCAGTGGAAAGACGACCCTGCTAAAGACCCTGGTCGGTGCGGCTGCCATCGTTTCGGGGTCGGTCTTTTTCAATGGGGAGCCGCTCACCCCCCACACCGTTGCCGGTATCAGGCAATCCGTGGCCTACATCGGTCAAGAGCCCGTTCTTGGGGCGGATACCGTTGAAGACGCCCTGCTGCTGCCCTTCTCGTTCAAGAGCCATCGGGGGGCACGTCCCGCCGATGAGCGCATCGGAGATGTGCTGGACGCCTTTCGGCTCGGCCGCAGCCTCCTCGGTCGGACATGCGCCACTTTGTCGGGAGGGCAAAAACAGCGGATCGCCATCGCCAGGGCCGCCTTGCTGGGGAAAACGGTATATCTGGTGGACGAGGTGACTTCCGCATTGGATCTGACCAACAAATCCGCCGTAATGGATCATCTCCTGATTCCGGCCCATACGGTCGTCTCGGTTTCTCACGACCCGGACTGGATCGGACGGTGTGACCGGGTGGTTCGACTCCACGCCGGACGGCTGGTGGAAGACCCAGGCCATGGAAGCAGCTGACATCAGCGTCATGAGACTGGCGGTTCTCTACGGTATGCTGCTAGTGCCGGTCTGGGCATTGTGGCGGCTGAAAATCGGCCTGACGAGAGATATTCTGGTCAGTACGATTCGAATGACGGTTCAACTGGTTTTCGTCGGCCTCTACCTGAAACTGATTTTTCAATGGAACAATATTTGGGTCAACGGGCTATGGATTCTCATCATGACCGTTGTCGCCAATCTGAGTGCTCTGGACAAGGCGGGCCTGGTTCTCAGGCGGTTTTTCTGGCCTACCGTTGCCGGTCTTGCGGCAGGTAGCTTCTCGGTGGTGGCCGTTTTCATCCTCGTCCTGATTCAGCCAAAGCCCTGGTACGACGCCCGGTATCTGATTCCCCTCACTGGAATGATCCTCGGAAACTGCTTGAGCGGGAACGTGATCGTGATGGAGCGCTTCTATTCGGGCATTCGCCGGCAGGAGACCGCCTTTTTGACCTATCTGCTCCTGGGTGCGAACCTCCGGGAGGCGATCCAACCCTTTCTCAGGGAGGCCATCCGGTCTGCCCTCGCACCGACCCTTGCAACGATGATGACCATCGGCATCGTTTCCCTGCCGGGGATGATGACCGGACAGATACTGGGAGGATCCTTTCCCGTGGTTGCCATCAAGTATCAGATCGTGATCATGGTCGGCATCTTTATCAGCCTTACCCTCTCCGGGCTGCTTAATATCTTCTTGAGTCTCCCGTCGGCCTTCGATGCCTACGGCATGCTCAACGCCGATCTGTTCAACGCCGAGGGGTGATCGACCATTATCGACAGGAAAGGAGAGGGATGCTTCGGGGACGCCGGTACCGATTTGTAAATCCATTGCTCACGCTGGTTTTTATATCCGCCATTCCTATATTGATTCTGATCAATGCCGTCGCCACCATGCCAAAGGGAATCGGCATCTGACCATC
>JASFIA010000323.1:0-4114 GCA_050122915.1 Desulfobacterales bacterium
GCGGCGGTTGCCCGGTTGCCAAACCACCCAACCGATATTACTCAGTTCTATGCCGGCCGACACTGCGGTGGTGCCCGAAGCCTCTTCCGGAACGCGGGTCCCCTCAGTGTTCCATAAGCGGGATCCCCTTACCGAGGTGTTGCAGTCCCCATGAATCTGCGCCCATTGCCGAAACGCGTTGCAAGGAACCGTTGCCTGTTGAGATCCCTTTTCGCGGCCTTGGGAGTCTGTGGGATGGTGATCGCCCCTGGTTGCGCCCCCCTTACCCCCTTGACTCTGCCGCCGGAAACGGCGTCGGTGCCGGCAACAACCGGTTTATGGTCCGAACTGTCGGGGGTGCGTCCGGGTGACTGGTTCACCCTGCTCAATTCGGGCGAGGAGGCTCTTGATTGGCGGCTTCGGTGCATGGATAGTGCTTCACGCTCTCTCGATCTGCAAACATTCCTGTGGAAAGCGGACCCGACGGGACTCCGGATTCTCCGGCACCTTTACGATGCGGCAGACCGGGGCGTTCGTGTTCGCCTCCTCCTTGACGACACCTTTACGGCAATGGAGGAGCCCGAGATCGTCGCCATCGACCGCCATCCCAACATCGACGTTCGGATATACAACCCGTTCTCCCGCCGCTTCAGCAATCTGGCGCTGCGTCAGTTGATGAATTTGGGGGAATTCTACCGGCTCGACCACCGGATGCACAACAAGACATTGATCGTCGACAACCAAGCGGCCATCATCGGTGGTCGAAACCTTGCCGACGAATACTTCGGAAACCACCCCTCCGCCAACTTCAGGGACATGGAAGTGCTCTGTGCCGGCCCATTGGTCCAGGTCATCAGCGGGCGTTTCGACGATTACTGGAACTGCGGTTGGTCGTTTCCTGCGGATCAGCTGATCCGCCGGCCCCCATCGGAGGATATCGCCCCGGACCGGCTGCCGGAGCGCTCTGAGGGGCGCGGGTTTCAGGAAAGCCTAAAGGACCGCCATGCGGCATGGCGGATGGCGGCCGCCTCCGCGGCCTCGGGAAAGGCGTCATTGATCTACGACGAGCCGGCCGGTGAGGACCCTGGAGCCGAAACCGAGCAGCCCAACCAGCTGGCCGAGAGGCTCTTGCGCCTTTTGGAACAAGTCGATACCGAACTGATCATTGTAACGGCCTACCTCGTACCGACCCCCGCCATTGAGAAGGCCATCGAGCGGGCCGAAGACAAGGGGGTGCAGGTGCGCATTCTGACAAACTCTCTGCGCTCCAACAACCACCTTGTTGCCCACAGCGCCTACCGGAGCCATATCCGCCGGCTTATCGGCCACGGTGCGGACCTTCACGAGGTTCGGGCGCAAGCCAAGGACCGGCGACTGTACATGCAGGCGCCGGTAGAGGGAAAAGAATTGGGACTTCACGCTAAGCTCCTCGTCATAGACGATTCCCACGTTTTCATCGGCAGCGCCAATTTAGATCCGCGGTCCCTTCGTCTCAACACGGAAATCGGGGTCCTGATCGAGAGCCGGGGATTCAATTCGAGGGTGCGAGAGACCTTGGCGGTCGACTTCCACTTGAGAAACGCATGGCGTCTCGAGACCCGTGATGACGGCCGAATCATCTGGGTGGCCGACGACACCGTCCTCGACGCCCAGCCTGCGGATTCCGCCTTCCAGCGTTTAGAGGACTGGTTTTTCGGGATGCTTCCCATCGAAGGCGAAATGTGAGCTGTCGGGATGAATCACGTCTTCTCGGGCAACGCCATACCCGAGTCGTCCCATCCAATTCTAATGGGCGGCTAACGGTTTGCTAGCGCACCGATGGCTATGGTGCTCCCGACAAGGCGGGACTTGCCACTGAAATCCCCTCCAGCCGGACGGCGTCCATGCAAAGGGGTCGCTCAAAGGCTCCTCCTTACATTCCTCCATATCCCACCGGGCGGGGCATCATGCCCTGCCACATTATTTCTGACACCCTCCGGTTTACCAAAACCGCCAAATTAAACGGTCATTCCTCCATCATGGACGGATCGACGCATCTGGCAACCACACCCCAAAAACGGACGGCGTGGAAGGCGAAATCCTGCCGGCATCCAAACGGATGGTCGCGGGGTCTCCCATCATGCCGCAAATGCCGTTACGCCATGAGATTATAACGATGGGCTCACCGCATCCTAATCGATGGTAGATAGGGTTGATTTATCGATTGATCATCAAGGAGAAGGAAATGCCCTTTCGGTATTTATGTGTGTTTTTTTTGCTGCTGATAATATGGACTGCCGCCCCTATTGCGGTTTCGGCCTCCATCACCGGTTCCTGGAAACATGTGCCGGAACCCGTGACAATCTTTCATCTGGGTTTGGGCCTGCTAACCGCCTCGGTGCTTGTTCGAACGGCATTGATTTCCCGACGGCAGTCGCCCTCGCGTCGCCGGAGCCAACAGGATTCTGATCGACTCCTGGGATCCGCTGAAAAGGATTAGCGACCGCTCCTCGATCCAATTCCGGACGCGACATTGGGATGGGTATTGCCGCCAGGTACCCCCCAGGAGCACCCATCGCCCAAGGGTTGTGGCCGCCAAAGGTCAATACGGCCCGCATGAAGACACGGAGGTCGGAGAAATGAGCGCGTCAACCGCGGCAAGTCGGATGGTTGGAATGCAGAAAGCGGCGTTCAACAATGCCTTCGATACGGTGGCATTGGTTCAGGATCAGAGCGATTCGGCGATGAAGATCCTTATGAATCAAATGCCCGCCACATCGAAAGAGGCCGCGGCGCTGGTGGAGGTGTGGACGGATGTCTTCAGGCAGCGGCGAGGCTTTTACCGGGAGGCCATGAACGCATTCATGGACAGGGTCGAAGACTTCTACAGACAACCTGGCATCCATTCCGGTGCCTCCGACGTCGGCAAGAACGGTGCGGCTTCCCAAAAGGAAGTTCCAAAAGCGAGATGATCCGTCACGCCGGTGAACTGGAAAAATCCCCGGAGTCATCGCCCGCTGCTCGTTCGGCATACTGACGGGTATCGCTTCAGAAAGCGGATCAGGGCCCAAGCAGTTCCAGAAGTGCCGCTTGGACGGCGGTTCGCTGCCGGCTGTTCAATGGGACCAGACCGATGTCCAGAAGGTAACCCTCATCGCCTATGGCTTTATCGCTTGTATACTCCATCAAAAAGTCGGCAATTCCGGGAGTGATCGGCACCCGCTGGTTTTTGACATAGAGGAAGAGGGGCCTGCTGAGAGGGTAGGCCCCCTCCTCGATGGTTTCATCCGTCGGGAGGACGCCATCGATCCCATTGGCTTGAACGATGTCGTGATAGCGCAGCAGGTAGGAGTAGCCGAAGAGGCCGAAGGCATTTTCGAACAGCTTCAACCGCTTGACGATCTCGATGTCATCCTCCCCCAATGCCACGTAGTGGCCGTCCTGACGAATGGTGGTGCAGGCCCCCTCCCGTTTTTCCGGTGTCATCCCGGCGATGTTCCCCTCTGATCCGCAGCCCTGCTTGACCGCAAGCTGCTCGAACATGTCCCGGGTGCCGGAAGTGCTGGGAGGTCCCAGAACCTCTATCGTCGTTGGCGGCAGGGATGGATCGATTTCGTTCCAACTGAAGTGGGGGTTGGGGACCATGGCGCCCTCCTTGGGAATTTCTTTGGCAAGGGCCAGGTAGAGTTGACGGCGGGTGAAATCCACCCGGGGTGCAGCCGCGGAATTGGCAAGGACGATGCCGTCGTAGCCGATGGACAACTGGGTAATCCCTTCGACACCGTTTTGGCGGCACCGCTGGCGCTCATCTTCCGACATGGCTCTGGATGCCGCTGTGATGTCGGGCCACTCGTCCCCGGCTCCGCTGCAGAATGCGCGGATGCCGCCTCCGCTTCCGGTGCTGTTGTTAACGACGCTTACGCCGGTGGTGGATACGGCCTGAATCACCCGGGCCGTGAAGGGGAAAATGGTTGAGGAACCGGCGATCTCGATATGATCCCGTGCGATCCCGACCGCGGGTGCGCCAACGGCCGCGAAAAGAATCACCAAGCCTGCGTATCGTCGAAAAAATGGCATCATTCCCTCCGTCTCATCGTGCAGCATTGTCGAAAACACTTCCAAACAGTATCCAGTCGGTTTGTTAGGACAGGATTAA
>JASFIA010000324.1:0-4113 GCA_050122915.1 Desulfobacterales bacterium
CTCCTCGGCAATCTCTGGGTGAACCCCGGCAGGCACGAAGGATTCGGTAAGGCGGACCATGCCGAGGCGGGTTCCGGCGATGCGAGACAGCATTCGGGTAGCGGCGCGCTCCACCGGCTCCGCTACGGCGGAGATCACCTCCGCCTTGCAGGCTGCGACAGTGCCGTAGAGAAGGCGGATGGCCTCCGTGCGCAGCGTCTCTCGACGGATCGACTCATCGAGGGTCGCCAAGACCTCCTGGGATTCGGACAGCTTGGAATAGGTCCCTTCGGCGGCAAGGGTCAGGAGGCGTCCGGCAGCGGTGTTTTCCTCGTCCCGGGAGGCCAGTTCGTCGGTTTCCAGCGCCTCCAGTTGTTTCTCCAGTGCCTGGAGCGATTTTCCGGGATCGCCGCTGAAGCCCTTTAACCTCCTTTCGGATTGATCGGCCCTGGTTTTCGCAGCCTCCCACGCCATAAGGGCGTCCTTTCTGGCAGAGGTCATTTCGTCAAAGGACTGGCGGCCGCCCGTCAGGTCCTTCAAGCGCGCATTGGCCCTGTCCAGATTCAAGCGGTTGTTTTTTAGGGTGGCGGTGGTCTCCGCAAGCCGTTTATCGATGGCCTGAAGGGTTGTCCGGGCGGCCTCCCAGTCGTTTTCAGCTCTGTCCACGGCCCTTTCAACGGTCCTGCGCTGTTGATCGAAGGCGTTCTGGAGCCGGCTGAGCGTCGGTGGCGCCGTCTCCCATAGCGGGAAACGGTCCAGGGCTGCGCGTATCCGGATATCGAGTTCCGCCAGGCTCTGTAGGAGCGCATCCCTGGTGGTGCCGTCGCGAAGGGTGTCAAGCTGCTCATTCAAATGCTGGCTTTTGCGATCCAGATCCGCTGCTCGGTCCCGCAGAAGCTGCAGTTCCTCGGCATCCTGAGTGCCGTATGGGCGGGTGAGCGCATCGAGTTTCCGTCTGGAGTCACGGAGCGTCTGCCGATGGCCCTCGGCATTGCCTTCGGGGCCGTATGCGCGGATGTTCCCAAACCCCTCGACCACCACTTCGACCTCGGGGGACCCTGAAAAGGTGGTTTCGCCTCCCCGCTGAATCGTCTGCTGTGTTTCGGACCCGCGGCGGCGCACCGTCATGGATTGGTCGGCTCGCAGCGTCAGGCGGATCAGGGAGGCCTGAAGAGCGGCTTCCGCCGTGTCTATGGCGCTGTGGGTTTGACGGATCTGACCCAGAGTCTTGTCCTCTGGTGCCACCACCTCGGCGCGAAGATCGATGCACTGTTTCAGGTCGGCTTCCAGTTGGCGGAGCTTTTCAACCCGCTCTGAAAGGGTTCGGCGGTCTTTAGAGTCCGACACATACCGGCGGGCGGTGTCGACCTCCGAGGCCAGGGATTCCAGATCGGCGCGTCGGCGCCGGGAACGGTCAAGGGCTGCTTTGGCATCATCCGCCGCTCTGGCCGCGGATTTTTGATCGACCTCGAGCCCGCTTTGGATGTGGACGCCGGTTTCTACCGCTGATCGCAAACTGTCGATTTCCTCCCTGGTCTTACGGATCATCTCCAATGAGCGGTGGAGGGCATCATAGCGTTCTCGCGCGGTTTGTTCTTCCCGGCGTTTTTGCTCAAGTGCTTCCTGAAGCGTCTGCCAGGCCTCCATCTGCCGGCGGGTTTCGTTGACCGTCTCCCTGAGGGCATCGGCCTGTATCCTCAATTGTCGCCGCTTCAGGCGGGCATCTTCAACCGCCCGAGAAGCTTCCTCAAATTGCAGTTGCTGATCCACGCACCGTCGATGGGTTTCGGCAAGGGAATCGCGCCGCTCCAGCAGGCCGCTGAGAGGTGGGGCCTGCTTGCCGGTTTTCATCCTCCCGCCTTTAGTGAAGTGGGCAAGGTAGAGCTCGGCAAGCAATGCCTCCAAGCGGCTTCCACCTTCCCCGCTGATTTGAACGCCTAATGCGGAACGGATTTGCCCGGTGACCTTTTCCGAAAGGGACTCCAGGTGCAAAGCCCCTTGGGGCACCCACAGCGCCTGGGCCAGTCCCCAGTGCTCCTGCCTGGAAAGCCCCCGGCCGGGCCCATCCGTAGCGGAGAGAATCTCCCGAATCAGGGAGTCTGCGTTCCGGCCGTCTGCGAGAGGTCGAAAGCGTCCACTCTCCAGTCTCGACAGCCGCGAGCGGGGACTGTCGAGAAAGGTTTTTTCCAGTCGGTAGGTGACTCCGGATTGATAGAAGTCGATCCGGACGCCGGGCGCTAACCGCCGACCCCAGGGCCGAACGGCTTCGATGTCTTTCCCCTTGACGTGGTGGGCGTCGAACAGCCCTCGGCGCATGGCCTCGAAAAGGGAGGACTTTCCGGTTCCATTGGGTGCGTGAATCACGTTGAGGCGGTCGCCGAAAGGCCCGATCTCAACGGTGTCAAGAAGGCTTCGCCAATGGGATACCCGAAGGGCGTGAAGCATCATGGGCGGCTCTTTTCCTGGAGGTCGAAAAGGTGGAGCAGCGCCTGGGTGGCCACTGCCCGCTCTCCCTCGGTTGCGGATTGGGACGCCATGGCCTTTAGCCGCGACGCGGCTTCCCTGAAAGGCCCCGCCGGCAGAGCGTCGATCCATCGATCGTCGTCCGGGGCGGGAGTGAGGCTGCCCGCATCCAGGGAACCAAACAGGAATCGTGTGGACAGGATCTCCTCGACCCGGGCCAGGGACTCCCGGTCTTCCATGAAAAGAATGCCCTCGAGTTGGATTCGCATCAGGGTGTCTTCGGGCGCCTCCACGGCGTCTAAGGCATCCGCCAGAGCCTTAAGGGCTCCGGGTTGATCGACAGATTGTCGAATGGTCTCCCAGGCCAACCGCCCCGTGGTTATAGACGTCAGGTTCGGGACGGCGCTGCGCCCGGTGATGTCCACCACAAGCGCCTCGCCGCTGTCGCGTTCTCCGAATTTGGTCGTCTCGTGAGTTCCAGAATAGGCCATGCGGCACGCTCCCTCCCCATCGTCGAACCGGGAGAGGGAATGCCAGTGGCCCAGTGCAAGGTAGTCCAAACCGGTCCGGGCGGGGGTGTCGCGGGGGATCGGATAGTCGGGGTCCTCGGTGGGCAGGCCGTCGACGTTGCCGTGAGCCATGCCGATGGCTGGTTTGAGGGCTCTGCGGGCATCGATCCATGCCGTGGGGTTTTTCGAGGCGTATTTTTCCCTGAGGGGGCAGGGGTAGAGAATACAGTCGTCGAGTTCGATAGCTTCCGGCCCGGTGACGACCGTGATGTTTTTCTTCTCGCGCCAGACGTGGTGCTCCCAGACCGATCCCGGCGTGAGGGGATCGTGATTGCCCGGAATGATGAAAATGGGGGCTTCGGCCGCCCCCAGAATGTCTCCCACCTTCCGGACGAGGAGCCGGTCCACGGCGTTGTCCTCGAAAACGTCACCGGCAATCAGGATCATTTGGCAGCCGTGAGCGCCGGCGGCCTCGATGGCGCGCTCCGCCGCCGCCAGGCGTTCGGCCCGCAACCGCAGGGCTGCCGGGCCTGCTGACTCCGCCCTCATGCCGATCTGCCAGTCCGATGTATGGAGGAACCTAAGGGTCATTGCATTCTCCAAAGCCATTTCAGTCGATGCGGCTTTTAACCAACAGCCGGATGACAATGATAGACCAAAACGATTACAATGAAAACACTCCGATTTTTAACGGTAAACCCCTTTCTTTTTATATCGGGAGCAATCTCCGAAACCAAAACATCTGGGAAATCTATTGTGATCTGGTCAATCTATCAAACGATTCGTTTCGGGTGCAGATAGTAGCTAGTAATCACCACATTAACTCCTATGAGATTACTGTAGAATTCATCGACTTCGGTCATTTATCTGTAATCTATGCAAACAACTGGCGGCACACCGGATTCAACGTGTACGTCGGCCCCAGAATCCTTCCCTGGCACAGCCGGTCCATGGAAAACCTTGCGCGCTACATCATACGCGCATCGTTTTCCCAGGATAGAATGTCCTATGATCGGGAAGCGGCGGAGGTAGTCTACCGTTCCAAGGGTGGCACCAAGGTCAAGGTGTTCGATGCGCTGGAGTGGCTGGCGGCCATGAGCACCCACGTGCCCAACAAGGGCGAGCAGATGGTGCGCTATTACGGCTACTGCAGCAACGTCGC
>JASFIA010000325.1:0-4098 GCA_050122915.1 Desulfobacterales bacterium
AAAAAACACCGGCAAAGACGAATCGCTTGTTGGTGAAATCCCGTTCGATGAGAAGCATGTACAACAGGGCCACATAAAAAAGAACCACCGCAGCCGCCATTGCCCTGGACCGGTTCCATCGGTGGTTGAGGCCGGCGGCCAGAGGCACCAGATAGACCGGGAAGAGCACCTGGATCATGATCTGGGCCAGACCGATGAGATAGATCAGCCACATGAACTGCCGGGCCACCTCCCCGAAATTCTGATCCTCGGTTGGCAGAACCGACCCTGCCTCGATCGCCTTCAACTGGGAGTGGATATCCCTGTACCGGTCCAGCAGTCCACCGTCCAAGAGGAGATGAATCTTGTCCCTTACCTGCCAGATGCGGTTTGTCTCGATCAGGTATTCCCCTGCCAGGGCATAGGCTCCGGCAATGACGAGAAGAAAGGACAGGACCCAGAGACTTATCCCCACGAGGGTGTGCCGGCGGTTTTCCGAAAAGGCCAGGGCGGCAGCCAGAAGGCAAAGAAGATAAACCGGGGTCAGGAATACGCCTTCGATCCGGAAACATGCAGAGAGGACTCCGATCCAGGCAGCGCCGACGATCCTGCCGACATGGGGCTCGTCCATGGTTTTCAGCATCCACAGCAGCGCCCAGGCAAGCACGAAGAGATAGACGGGTCCCCGATAGATCAGCAGGGTCATCTGATTTTGAAAGGGGGACAGGGTAAAGGCGAGGGAGGCCCAAAAGGCGGCCCGACGGCCGAAGAGGTGGTTGGTGATGGCATAGAGCAACAGCGTGGCACCCACCAGACCGAAAAGGGACAGCACCCGTGCCGCCGTCACCCAATCAGGAATCACCAGATGGACCCCAGCGATCAATAGCGGATAACCCAGCATCGGGTGAATCGCCAGAGCGGCCTCGAGGTCACCGCCGGCAATCTCGCGAGCCGCCAGCAGGTATTTGATACCGTCGGTATTTGGGGCTTTGGCATGAAGAAGGATCAACAGGAAGAGCTTGATGAGCAGGGCAAGAACCAGGACGAGCACCGCGCCCTTGCCCGAATCGGAGAAAGTCCGGAATCCGGTTTGAAGAGGACTGAGAAAGGAAGCCTGTATGTGACGGTTCATAGCCATGGACGATAATGGGCTAACAAAGCGGGGATGGGCCCCATTTAATCGATTGTTGCCATGCCGCCGCGCCGGTTGTTGGAGGCGATGGAATTCGCAGACGGTTCCGGTTTCTTCTCAAGCTTCAGCAAGCGTTGGCGGCGAAGGCAGGGCAAGCCGCTCCAGCACAAAGGATTCAAACCGAGAGGCGGACGGCCCCATTTCAATCTCGACCCCTACCCGACCGATAGGCAATGGAAATCTGACATCGGGAAGGATTTTCGCCCAGTCCTTTTCAGTCGTCAGGATCAGTTCTGAACCGGCGCTCACGGCGGCATCGGCGATGCGACTAAAATCGCCACCTCGGTACCGGTGGTGGTCCGGGAAGGCCATTCGGCCGCAAATCCATGCCCCTGCCTCTGCCACCGTCTTTTGAAAGGCCTCGTTGCGGGCAATCCCGGAGAAGACGAACACCCGCCGACCCATCAACCGGTCGACACCCCCCTTGCGGCCCAGACCGCCGTCTCCGCAACCGTATGCGGGTTCCGCGATGATGTACGGTGCATGTGATGAACCAAAAAGGGGTTTTCCAAATCGGCGAAATCCCCCCTCCCCCTCGACACCGAAAGGCGCATCGCCGTCGACATCCCGGAAATCGCATCGGGTCAACACGATGGCGTCGCAGCGGTCAATGCTCGACGACGGCTCTCGCAGTCCACCCCTGGGCAGTAGGAATCCGTTGGCCATGGGGGTTTTAGCATCCATCAAAAGGAGATCGAGATCGCGCTCCAGCCTGAGATGCTGAAAACCGTCGTCCAGGATGACGACATCGGGACCGAACTGTTCGACAGCCGTCTCACCCGTTTGCCGGCGATCCCGGCCCACAAGCACGGGGACCCCGCGATCCAGCAGTTGCTTGGACAGCAACACAGGCTCGTCCCCGGCGGCATCGGCAGACAAACTGAGCCGTCGGCCGTCGCTGACGATGCCCCCGGATCCCTCGATCCGGCTCCCGTATCCCCGACTCAAGACCGCCACACGGCAGCCGTTGCCGGTCAGCATCCTTGCGAGATAGACCACCATCGGTGTCTTTCCGGTTCCGCCCACGGTCAGGTTGCCCACCGATATCACCCTGCAGGGCAAACGGACGCGGTTGATCACCCCGTATCGGTATGCCATGATCCGCGCGGCCACGCCGACACCGAACACGCGTGACGACACCTCCAACAGGCGATCTAAAAAAGGATCGCCTGACGATGGGGCATCGTCACGGATCAACGATTCGACATGGTGCCTTAGCCTCTTCACTTCGCCATTATCCTTCTATGCAGTTCCCGGCGACATTGCCCCGCGCCCAATTCCTTCACGAGCCGCTCAAGAGGAGATAACCGCCGACAACGACGAACACCAGATTGGGAATCCATGCACCCAGAAAAGGGCTTAGCATACTCCCGTAGGCCAGTGAGATGCAAAAGCTTCTCAACACCCAGTATCCGAATGCCACTCCGATTCCCGATAATACCAGCATCGGCAGATTTGGGGCCCGGCCCCCGATCAGGGCGATTCCGCTGCCCAGGAGGCAAAGCATGACCCCAAGAAATGGAAAGGCCAACTTGGAATGGAAATCGACCCGATGAGACGTGGCGTCATACCCTTCGGATTCCACTTTGGAAATGTAACCCGCCAATTCCCAGAGCCCCATTTCATCACCGCTTTTGGCAACGGATTTCAGGTCTTCCGGCGATAGTCCCAGGGACATTTTCAATTCATCGAAAAGGGTGACATCCGCAAACCCGCCTCCAGACATCATCCGCTGCTCCATCACGCCCTTCAGTATCCACTCACGGCCGTTGTAACCGCCTTGCTTTGCGTCCAGCCGGCGAACCAGTTGAAAACGGCTGTTCAGCTCGCTGACGGCAATACCGAAGAGGATCTGCCTATCAGGATCATAGCGGTTGAAATGATAAATCAGGTTTCCGTCTTTGATCCAGATATTATCCCTCTCCCTGGCGATTTGACCCATTTGCACCTCGTTGTGCCAGATGCGATTGGCCTTTGCCCGCACGACCGGAAAGACGAATTCTGCCGCCACAAACAAGATGATGCTGATGGCCACACCGACTCCCATGACGGGTTTCACCAGCCGCCATTGACTGATTCCGGAGCTCTTCAACGCGAGAATCTCACAGTGCTTCCCCATCAGGCCGAAAACCACAAGGACGCTCAACAGGGTGCTGGCCGGAAGAAACTGCTCGAGGGGGGTCTGGGCGATAAAGCAGAAGATAATTTTGTATACGGCAATGTCCGTCTCCGGCAAGTCGTCCACCTTGTTCACGATATCGGCCACCAGGTAGATGACCATGATGCAGACGAGGATAGCACAGAGATACTTGACGATCTCTCGGATGATATATCGACTTAGGATGGTCAATGAATTCCCCACCGCAGAGCGGATGTCGGCAGCATCCTCTCTTTCAACCGTGCCGTATGCCCGTTGAGAGCCGGATGGTGTCCCCCCCTCGCCGCAGGTCTTCTCGAGGGTCGTCACGCGAAGGTCCCATCAGTGTTTGGGAGAACGGGGACCCTTCATGTTTCGGTGCTGCAGCCATGCCAATAACCGCAGCCACCGAGCCACCGCCGTCTCCACCCAGCGCTCGACAAAAGGGAGTCCCGGAATGGACCGTTCCACTGCCGTACGGTGCAGCAGGAAAGCCCCGATGCCGGCGGAGAGGATATTGGGCAGCCACAGCCCCCATGCCGGGTTGAGGATCCCTTTTTCTCCCAACACAAGGCCAATGGTCATCATGATGTAATACAACAAAAAAACGGCGATTCCCATGCCGAAGCCCGAGGCTTTCCTGGAAGAGCGCATCTGAAGCCCCAGAGGGATTGCGATCAGTCCGAGAGCCAACGCCGCGGCCGGTATGGAAAATTTGACGTGCAGTTCGTTAAGGGCCTTGTAATACTTCTTTTGCCTGCTGTCGAAGGTGTTGAGATAGTCGAGCAAC
>JASFIA010000326.1:0-4095 GCA_050122915.1 Desulfobacterales bacterium
TGCTATCGGCGGCACGGTCGGGAGGTGATGTTCCTGCTGGTCCGCGCCAGTTTTCGAAAGCGCTGGGTGCTCCCCAAAGGCCTCGTCCGCGGGAATGAACCCTTCTGGTTGACGGCACAGATGGAGGCCCGCCGGGAGGCCGGTGTTGCCGGTCATGTCTACAGGGATGACCCGCTTCGGTTTCGGCTCTGGCCGAAAGAACGTCAGAGCGATCGCGTGGAGGCGTATTTGATCGAAGTCCTCAGCAAATTCCAGGCGGATCAGGATTTCAGGGAGCCGACCTGGTGCACCCTTGAGGAAGCGATCGACATGCTTCGTATCGGAAGGACTGCGGACCGGCACCTGCGCAATGCCGAGGCGATGGAGGAGGTCTTGACGGTTGCCCATCGATACTTGGCAAGACAACCAATCACACAGCCAAACAGGGAGACGACCGGATGACGACAGCACAACCGGCAGAGGGTTCAACTGCCAGAGGTACCGAAGCAACGGTTGCCGTCCTGGCTACGGGCGGCACCATTGCCGGTGCGGCCGATGCCCCTGCAAAGGCAGGCTACACGTCGGGCCGGGTGACCATCGACGCCATGATCGACGCGGTGCCGGGGATAGGGGGTATCGCCACTCTTCGGTGCGAGCAGATCGCCAATGTGGGCTCACAGGACATGACCTTTGCCATCATGCTCCGTTTGGCCACCCGGATCAACGAACTGCTTGCCTCAGACGGGGTCAACGGGGTGGTGGTCACCCACGGCACGGACACCATGGAGGAAACCGCCTTTTTTCTGAACCTGACCATCAAGAGCCGGAAGCCGGTGGTCCTCACCGGCGCCATGCGGCCCTCCACCGCCATCAGCGCCGATGGTCCCCTGAACCTCTACAATGCGGTCGCCGTTGCCGCCGATCCCGCGGCGGCGGACCGGGGGGTCCTCGTGGTGATGAACGATCGGATTCACGGGGCCCATTCCCTGACCAAGACCAACACCACGTCGGTGGAGACGTTTCTCTCACCGATTACCGGGCTGATCGGAACGGTCAACTATGGAAAGGCCTCCTATTTCAGAAGGCCTTTTCGAAAGCACACGTACCGGAGCCCGTTCTCCGTCGATGGGGTGACCGCTCTGCCCCGAGTGGATATTCTTTACGCCTGCGCGGATATGCCGGCCGATCTGATCGACTGCTCCGCGGCCAGGGGCGCCGTGGGGATCGTGATCGCAGGCGATGGCAACGGGAACATGAACGCCGCCACCCTCGAGGCCGCCGCCGCCGCCGCCTCCCGTGGGATCCTCATCGTCCGAAGCTCCCGGGTGCCCACGGGCACGGTGGGCCGAAACGTGGAGGTGGACGACGACGATCGGGGCTTTATCGCCTCCGACGAACTGAACCCGGCCAAGGCGAGAATTCTGCTCATGCTGGCGCTTCTGGAAGAGCGGCGCCCGGAGGAGATCCAGGAACTGTTCTATTCCCACTAAGCGCGGCCCCCATCGCAACGCTGATGACAGGCATCCGATCCGACACCCATTGGCCCTTCCGGTTGAAACCGTCTGGAGCGTTAGAGATGACCGCATTGCTGAAAGTGGATAGGAACCGCATCTCAACCCCTCAGGCAGGACCATGGA
Organism: Desulfobacterales bacterium; assembly: GCA_050122915.1. Classification (GTDB taxonomy): domain Bacteria; phylum Desulfobacterota; class Desulfobacteria; order Desulfobacterales; family UBA5852; genus CALNZV01. The sequence continues at coordinate 1,617 of JASFIA010000326.1, forward strand.
TGTCATCCACTGTCAATGCAGGCCTCCTGCCGATAGAAAAACGCCCGCCGAATACCCTAACGGATCCGATGGGCGTGATTGGCTCAGAGGTCACGTTACCCGAACCGGCTGCCGATGGGCACTCGAACATGGGTTGGAGCGCGAGGCACTTTTTGGAGCCATCGCCGGGGTCGGCGGGTTTTTATATTCCAATTTCCGGAGGTTGAAGCAATGTCATCAGGCAAGATAGGGTTCAACCATATCCGAGGCGCCTTTCCAGTCCTGGATCGCGATGAAAGGCTCGATCTCCTCCAGCAGCTTGAGCGAAGCGCACAGGCAGACATCGACTTCATCATGATGATGGTGTTGTCGACCTCTCTGGCGTCGCTGGGGTTGCTGGCGGACTCCAATGCCGTTGTCATCGGCGCCATGCTCGTTGCGCCGCTGATGGGGCCGCTCGTCGCTGCCGGGCTTTCCCTCGTTCAGGCGAATTTGAGCCTCTTTAAAAAGAGTCTGAAGGTTGCCGGCGTCGGCATCGGAATCGGTTTTACGACGTCTCTGATTTTTGGGGCGCTCAATCTTGGTTTCGAACCGACCCTCGAGATCGAAGCCCGGGGCAGACCTGATTTGCTGGATCTCGGCATCGCCTTTTTCTCTGGGATGACAGCGGCTTATGCGTCGGGCAGATCTAATGTGATGACCACCTTAGCCGGGGTGGCCATTGCGGCAGCGCTCGTCCCGCCCCTTGCCGTGGTGGGTATCGCACTGACCCATGGCAGACCGTTGATCTCCGGTAATGCGGCCATCCTGCTGGTCACCAATATCGTCGCGATCATCCTCGGCGCCGCGGTCGTGTTCCGAATGCTTGGGGTCCATGTCTCCCTTCAGGGTGCGGGAATGCCGAGCTGGGCCCGCCGGGCCACGATGCTGCTGTTTCTCTCCGCGGCCCTCTTGGTCGCCCCCCTGCTCATTCACATGATCGAGGCAAGACGTACCGGGCAGAATCGGCCCTCCCAATACCCCCTGGCGCCGCAAGTGAGGCAAGCCGTTCAGCGGTACATCGACCAGTGGCCGGCTGTGAATCTCATGACCCAGGGCCGGGACAGCGTAGAGCCTAAAGCCGGCATAACCATCCTCCTCATGAGCAATGGGGCCCTGCCCCCTGAATTCGAAGAGGGGCTCGTACGAGCAATTTATGAGGTCCGTGGCGACAAGCCGGTCGTGAACGTGTTTCCGCTGCTTACCGCACGGCAGACGGCTCCCCCCCGGGAGGGTCTCCAAAAATAGCAGCGCCCGAGGCCTATCGTCAGCTTCCCGGTGCCGTCGATGCCCGCCGGGGCATGCCGGAAACCCAATCAGCGGGTCCCCGCTCCTCTTCACGATTGGGCTCGAATCGGAGGATCATCGCTTAATGTTCGAATCCTCTTTCCGTATTGGTTATACAGTCAGGGTATGGTGGTAAAGAAGCCGATGCCGGTTGCAATCGGCGTTTGCCACCCTTCAAATCCCAAGGAGGCGGGTATGGATTCACCAATGATTGGTGAGACGTCTGCAGTAAATACGCAATGGTTTCGATGGATGGGAATGCTGTTGATCCTTATGGTCATCTGTGCCTCAGGTTCCGCCATGTCCGGGGCGTGGGCCCAGGAGGCCCAGGGCGGTGCCAAGATACTCATCGAGACCAACCTCACGAGCGGTAATGCCGGCATTCAGGTTTCCCTCGATGGAGAAGAATGGAAAACCATGAGCGTCAAAGGACCGGACGGGAAAAAAGTGGTCGGTCTCAAGGCCAAAGGGGATCTAAAAAAAACGGTGGGTCTCACCGAGCTTTTTTGGGAAAGCGAGGAGTCTACTTTTTCGGAGATGACCCTTGCGGCACTATTGGAGATGTTTCCGGAGGGTGACTACGAATTCAAGGGAAAGTCACTGGCGGGTGACAAATTCACAACAACGGCAACCCTTGCACACGAATTGCCTTGCGGGCCCGAAAACCTGTCACCGGCAGAAGAGACGGTCAGTCCCAGCGGCGTCGACATCGCATGGGATCCCGTGGTTGCAGCGCTGAACGACATCGGCGGGGCCTGTTCGCCAGATCCCATAAGGATTGAAACCTACGAGGTGATCGTCGAGGATGTGGCCACCGGAAACCAGTTGGACATCTCCCTTCACGCCGGGGTCAACATGGTGGAGGTTCCGGACGAGTTCATCGAAAATGGGAAGACATACACATACAAAGTCCTGGCCATAGCTGACAACGGAAACCAGACCATTGTTGAGACCTTTTTTTGTACCGGGACGCCTGGGGCCGCCTGCTCCCGGCCCCCGAATTGAACAGGGTGAAAGCGCCCCTCAAATGGCCGGTTCCATTTCGGCTATCCATCCATCCATCTTCAAAAGGGTTAACAATAATTTTTGACGATTTGTTGTGATAGACGATGAGCATGAGGTAGTTTGCAGAATCTCTCATTGTCATATCCGACCCAAAAGTCGGGATGTTGGA
>JASFIA010000327.1:0-4091 GCA_050122915.1 Desulfobacterales bacterium
AAGCAAGAGGACGATAGCGAAATGCACCACCGACCCGGTCAGGCTGATCGCATGCCGAACACGCCAGCGCCGCCCCGCAACAAGGCTCGCAACCGCCGTCAGGAAAGGCACCACGATGGGCCAGTGGAGCGCGACCGTCACGGAGCCCCCTTTCCTTCAGATCTGCCGTCATCATCATTGACCGGCCGGGGCTCCGCCACGCGCATGGCCTCGGTGTCGGCAGTGCCCAGCTCATTGCCGGCCCGGAAAAAGAGAACAAACACGAAGGTCAAAAGCGCAAAACCGATGACGATGGCGGTCAACACCAGTGCCTGGGGCAAGGCGTTGGCCATGTCGCCGGGGAGACCCGGAGCGACGTCGGGGATGATCGGGGGGCGGTTCCCGCTCCGGGACACCTGACCCGCGGCGAAAATCAGCAAATTGACCGCATTGCTGGCCAGAACCAGACCGAAAATAAACCGCACCAGGTGCCGGGAGAGCATCAGATAGACGCTTCCGGTGACCAGGACCCCGACGACGACCGCCAGCAGTGTTTCCATGGCGTCAGTCCTCCTCCAAGGCCAGCAGCAGGGATAAGAGGGCGCCAAAAACCGTTAAGAACACCCCCACATCGAAGAAAAGGGGGGTTCCGAGGGCCGGCGCCCCAGGCCCCGCCTGCCACCAAAGTCCCGTCATGAAGGGGCGGCCGGCGACCACCGCGGGAAACCCGGAAAAAACCGCGACGAATAGCCCGGCGGCGGCAAGCCGGCGGGGATCCATGCGCAAAGCCCGCTTGACGGCGTCGGGACCTTCGACGATCGAAACGAGGGCAAAAGCGACGGCGGCAACGAGAGCTCCGGAAAATCCGCCCCCGGGGGCGTTGTGCCCACGGAAGAGCAGGTAAACCGAGAATACCAGCATCAGACCGACGATGAGACGGGTAGCCGCCTGAAGAATCAAAGATCTCATGTCCGTCCCCTCCCCCGCACCAGGGCGACTCCCGCGAGCCCCGCCACCGCGACCACCGTAATCTCGCCCAGGGTGTCCAACCCCCGGAAATCCACAAGGATCACATTCACGATGTTCCTGCCATGGGCGACCGCCAGGCTCTTGGCCTCGAAGAAAGCGGTTAGGGACCGATCCAGGGGGCCCTGGGTGACGGCCATGACGAGAACCGCCACGCAGAGTCCAGCGGCAGCGGCCACCAGAGCGTCAACGACCCGCCGCCCGCTGAATCGGATGTCTTCCCGGCGAAGTTTAGGCAGCCGCAGCAGCACCAGGGCGACAAACACCAGGCTCAAGGTCTCAACCAGAAGTTGGGTCAGGGCCACATCGGGAGCACTGCTGATCAGGAAAAATAGGGCTGCACCGGCGCCGACAACCCCGAGTCCGCAGATGGCGAGAAGCCGTGAGGCGGTGCTGGCTACCACGACGGTGGCCCCCAAAACAGCCAGCGCCACCATTAGTCCGATGGCATCCACCTCTCCGGGAAAAAAGCGCGGAATCGTCAGGGGAGTGTAGATAAAGGACAGCCCGCAGAACCCCAGAAAGGTGGAGAAGATTACCAGCAGATAGACATAGAGGGAACCGTTCTGGATCCAACGGGTCTGGACGTTGGCGATGCCGGCAACCCCCGCCATGATCCCGTCGTAAATCCGATCCCAGTTCATCGGGATGAGACGCCCCAGAAGCGTTTCCATCTCCCGCACCCAGGCCTCGGCCTTGAAAAGAAGCGCCCCCAGGCACAGCGTGACAACGCTCAGCAGAAGCGGCAGGTTGAAGCCATGCCAGAGTTGGAGTTCTATATCCTCGGTCGTGAAGTGAAAGGCGGTAACGGCAGGCTCCACCAGCACGTCGCCCACCCAGTCCGGAAAAATCCCGAAGACCAATCCGGTAAGCCCCAGGATCACCGGCCCCCCCCACATGGCGGCCGGCGCTTCGTGAGCGGCAGTGCGCACGTGTGGGTCACCCCCCGACTGCAAAAAGGGTTTTACCGTCAGAAAAGCCGCAACGGCGGTCATCATGGCATTGGAGAGCACCGCTGCAGCGGTGGCGAAACCGGGGAAGAGGTCCTCGGTCAGGGCTCCCTTGTACATGATTTCCTTTCCGATAAACCCCAAAAAAAGCGGAAAGCCCGCCATGGAGAGCCCCGCGGCAAACGCCCCCGCTCCGGTAAACGGCAGCCGGCGGAGAAGCCCCCCCAAGCGGTCCAGATCCCGGGTACCCGTCTCGTGGTCGATGATGCCGACCACCAAAAACAGGGATGACTTGTAGAGGGCATGGACCAGAAGAAAGGTGACGGCGGCGGTCAGGGCGGGCGTGGTTTGGCCGCCTAAAAACATGGTGATGATTCCCAGAGCCATGATGGTCGTGTAGGCCAGGGCCTTCTTCATATCCTTTTGCCCCAAGGCAAGGACGGAGCCTAACAGAGCGGTCGCTCCGCCGATGATCACCAAAGCGGCCATCCACGCCGCCGTGCCGCCGAAAACCGGATGCAACCGGGCCAACAGATAAATTCCCGCCTTCACCATGGTGGCCGAATGGAGAAAAGCGCTGATGGGGGTCGGTGCACTCATGGCGTTTGGAAGCCAGAAGTGGAAGGGAAACTGGGCGGATTTCGTGAAGGCGGCCACCAACAGGGAGAAAAGTAGTATCGGATAGGCGGGAGCGGCCGGCCAGTCGATGCTGGCCGCCGTGATACCGGCGATGGAATAGGTGCCGGAGATGTCTCCGATCAGCAATACGGCAATCAGGAGAAAGAGCCCCCCCGCCCCGGTCACGAGAAGGGCCTGTCGAGCGTTTCGCCGAGCCTGGGCCGATTCGTGATCGAATCCGATCAGAAGAAAGGAGACCAGGGTGGTAATCTCCCAGAACACGAATAGGGCGATCAGATCCTCGGCCAGAACCAGCCCCGTCATGGCCGCCATGAACAGATAAAACAATCCGTAGAAGCGGTTCCGGTCCCGTCCGGCATCGAAGTAGAAGGCAGCGTAGACCGAGATCAGAAAGCCAACGGCGAAAATGATCAGGCAGAAGAGAAGGGAAAGGCCGTCCAGAACGAAAGACAGGCGGATGTTCAGGCTGGGCACCCAGTCGACGGCAGCCCGCAAGCTTCCCCGTTCCATGGTTTCGGGCACCAGAAACGCGAATGTCACGAAGGCGCTGAGCGGCAGCAGGGAAGACAGTAGCGCTGCCCGCCGACCCAAGCGCGATGAAACGGAACCATCGACTGCCAAAACGACCTCCTGTTAATTGGGGTCCGGCCAAACGGAGCGTAGTGCGTTAACCACCAGGCGGCATGGCGCGGACTCGGGGCCGCCGAATATGACCGAAAAGATAGTTCAGGGGACTGAAATGTCCATAGGGTTTCGGTCGACGAAGACCTCCGCCATACGCGAAGATCCTATGGACCACGCGACATCAACCACCGGTGTCCCGCCGGTGGAATCCGTCGGTCAGAGCAGCCGATCGGTCAGGAGTCGCTGAGCCAGACCGACTGATATGGGCCGAGCGCCTTCGGGGCTATATCCACCGGACTTCCGGAGATCAATTCCTTTTTTAGCCCGGGCACCTGGGCCCCGGCAGTCTGCACGGAAACGATTTCCTCGGAGACATTGGTCAAAGCCAGGACGGTCTGCCCGTCACAAAACCGCTTGATGGCGAATACCCGGGGGTCGAGATCGAGAACCTCGAAGGAGGCATTGGGGTGGAAGGCCTTCTGCCGACGTCGGGTGCTGATCATGCGCAGGTAGGGAAAGAACACCCGGGACCGAAACGAGCCCGGGTCCGCCAACGCGGCAGTGACCCTGTCAACGTCCGGCTTCTCTCGATTGATGGTGCGCGCCCGACCGGTCTGTTCGACCCCGGCGGTCCAGTTGCGGGAGCCCATGAGGCTGTGGATGTAGGTGGCCGGCACACCGGGCAGGGCATACTGGATCGCCTGGGACGCCAGGAACTTTTCCGCCCGCTCCGATGAGGGATCGCCCAAGATGGCATCGACATAGGTGGCGTTCAATTCATAGGGGGTGTCTGAGCCATCCGGATGTCGCCGGGTGGAGACCTTTCCCCCCACGGCCTCGACCACGCGGACGAGGGCGTCGATCTCACCCGGG
>JASFIA010000328.1:0-4089 GCA_050122915.1 Desulfobacterales bacterium
GTCCTTTTTCTCGCCATGCATCGTGCCGCTCATACCCGCATATATGAGTTTCATATCCGGGTTTTCCCTGGATGAACTGACCGACGACCCAACGGCCCAGGTGAGAACGAAAGTCATGCTTTCAACATCGGCGTTTTGCCTGGGATTTAGCGTTGTTTTCATTTTGCTGGGTATATCGGCATCGGCATTGGGAGCAATGGCTCTCCAATATAATCAATGGATCCGAATTGCGGGCGGCGTTCTCATTATCGTTTTCGGGGCGCATCTGGTCGGCATCATCAGAATTCCCGTGCTGGAGATGGAGCATCGGTTGAACATCAGCCGAAAGCCCGTCCATTTTTTAGGTGCATTGGTCGTCGGCATGGCCTTTGGCGCAGGTTGGAGCCCATGCATAGGGCCGCTCCTTGGTTCCATCCTCATTCTGGCCGGAAATAGCGATACAATCGCAGAGGGGGCAGAACTTCTGAGCCTATACTCCCTTGGCCTATCTATCCCTTTCTTGCTCATTTCCGTTTTCATTCACTATGTCATCAAGGCCCTCAGTCAAGTGAGAAAGATCGTAGGATACCTGAATGTAGCTGCAGGAGTTCTTCTCATTACCATTGGCATTTTGCTTGTCTTTGATCGGTTCGGCATATTCTGGAGCACTCTTTCCAGTCGATTCATCTGACACCTATTATTCCTGTTTCCTGAAAAGAAAACGACAACCAACGGTGAGGAAAGAAAAATGAAAAGATCAAAACGGAGAATCGTGTTGACTCTGATCGGGCTCATGGTGCTCATAACCGGAGTGTCATTTACTACAGCGGCAAAAACAGAAAATGTTCGATGGTACGGCTACGAGGACGGCCTAAAGAAGGGAAAAGAGGAAGGAAAATCTGTCTATATCCATTTCTACTCCGATATCTGTCAGTATTGCAAAGAAATGGAATCCACCACGTTTACCAATCAAAAGGTTGTCAAACAGCTCAATAGCAAATTCATTCCCATCCGGGTCAATTCAGATAAAGAATACAAAATTGCCTACAAATACAATATTCGACCTGTTCCAGACAATTGGATATTCAATAAAAAAGGAGAGCGCATCTATCGTCAATTGGGCTACATTGATGCATCGACCTTCTCTTCCGTACTAAAAAAGATGGGGAAATAGATCCTTCGCCATCGGCTTCCAAAAGGAATTATTCTGTAATCCAATCGACCCCTTGGGCGAAATCCGCATCGCCGTCCAGGGGGGTCGAGGACCCTCCTTCGACACCGGGTCACTCGCCTCTCCAGCGCCTAATCAAGCGAACCATTACCGATATCACAAGCATCGCAGACAATCCTGTCAATACGAACGGCAGCCATAGATGGCGGAAATAGCCGTTCGTGGCATCGAGTGCCACCATCAGTCCGACAATGCCATATAAACCGGCCAGTATCCCGAACAGTACAGCCAACCAGCAGGCTCGATCCGAATCGTACCAGGGGATAATCGGTTTTCGAAATACGGGATTTTTATCCTGCGACATAACCATCCTGCGTATTGGTCAGATCATTACCTGGACATTTCCATGGTATATGAGGTAAGCCTCTCACATCAGTCGCCTCGATTCAAGCACAACCCTGAAGGGGAGGAAGCGATGATCCAACCGGTCTTAAAGATCGCTGATGGAATGAAGCGCTGTCTTCTGGCATGGATTTATCTATTAATATTAGCGGGTTGTGCCGCACCCGCAAAACAATTGACGGTGAAGGGCATGCCTCACTATTATCCTGTCGGTACCATCATATCCGGGGAATCGGGCCAACCGATCTCTTTCGAAACCCTTTTGACGGAACTCAATAGCGCTTCCGTCATCTATATCGGGGAAGACCACCTCAACCCCGTTCACCATGACATTCAGGAGCAAATTGTCACCTCAATTTATCGCGATACACCCCATCTGGTCATTGGCATGGAAATGTTTGACTACCGATATGATTCGGTTCTCGACTCATGGGTAACCGGTGATTTGGATCGTGAAGCATTCATTCGAAGAACCCACTGGTATGCCAACTGGCGATATGATTTTGATCTTTATGCAAAAATTTTCGATACTGTTAAAAGGGATCAGATAAGACTTGTAGGCCTCAACCTGCCTTTTCACATTCCCAAAAAAATCCGAATAGGGGGCATTGATGGGCTTCTGCAAGATGACCGCCGCTATTGTCCCTCTCATATCGATACAACCAATCAGCCCCATCGAGACTATGTAGAAGGCATATTCCGCAGGCATACCCAATTTTTAGACAGCATACAATTCGACTACTTCTATGAAGCGCAGTGCGCATGGGAAGACACGATGGCGGAATCCATTGCTGGTAAAATTGGGCAGGGACCGATGATCGTGCTGGTTGGCAACGGTCATATTATCAAAAAGTTTGGTATTCCTGACCGTGCTTTTGCACGCACCAAGCTCCCGTTCAAAACACTATATCTGGCCTCGGTTGGGGAGGAGGTCGAGTTGACCTATGGGGATTACATATGGGTGACCCCACAAATCCCCAGGTAGCAATCAGCTGCGCAAACGAAAACCGATTCTCATTGCCGATAGGGAAATCCCGTTCAGCCGAGTTCCTTGAGCCGTTGCGAATCGAACCATGAACGGCTCTTCTTCACCTAATGCCCTCTGCGCCTAAATTGGTGAGCAAAGAAGGATCCGGCCGCAACCGAGAGCCCCCTTTCCTATGGCCCTCTCTCTATGCCACCTCCCCGCATTTTGAGCCACTGGTGCGAAAAAAAGAGGATATGACGGGCGAGTTAGGATGCCAACAAAAGACCATCACCGATGGCCGCCCTCAAGATAGGACCGAATGCCCGACGCCCAGAAGACAGCGTTGGCGAGGGAAAACCGCCGACCGGTGTTTTCCCTCCGAAGGGGGCTGCCTGTTCGGGTGTCTTGGCCCCATAGCAGTGCCGTGGTCAATCGGACACGTGAACCGATCTCCTAAGGGCGAAACGGGCATTGGGCAATGATGGCATCCCCCCCGACACCGTCGGCCGCTTCCGGTGGCTGCCACGTGGGATGGTGGTCATCTGCCTATCGTCTGCAGCAGACGGCCGTGATCGCTCATCTGCGTTTCTGATTGATTTTCTGATTGGTAAGCGAAAGGGGCTGTTGCCTATCGCAGAAACTGAAGTTCTGATTTGGCCTCAGCGGCGGTATCGCTGGAGGGGTTTAAATCAATAGCCATTTGATAAGCTTCAGCCGCCTGAGATCGCTGCCCTGTTGCTGAAAACGCTCGCGCCAAATCCAGATACAGCACCTGAACATTCGGGGCGGTATCTATGGCTTTTTCGATTTGAACGATCGCTTCTTCCGGCCTGTCCATCGCAAGGTAGGTTAGCCCTAAACCCCTCAGAGCACTCAAATAGGTTTTGTCCTTCGGGAAACCGCCTTCATAGTGCTTCAATGCTTCCAAATAGTTTGTTTCGGCAAGCGCATACTCCTTTTTATAGTAGTAAGCCAATGCCAAATTAGCCTTTGGGATTTGGGGGGTCGCATAGATGATGTAGGCATCGCTGCCTATTAGCTGATTCAATACTTCGACAGCGTTATCGTAATCACCGGTATAGATATAGGCATTCCCTAAACTGTTTCGCGCGGGGGAATAGCTTGGATTCAACTCAAGGGCCTTCTTGAAATGGAAAATCGCTTTATTATACTGCTTCTTTTCCATGTAAGTTAGTCCCAAATTGTATTGGAGAAGATGATCGCGAGGCGCCTGCTTTTCAGCTTCAAGGAAGTATTTCAACGCAGAGCTGTAATCGCCCTGCTCCCAGTATGCCTCACCCAGCCTGCGCAACGCCCTGGCCTCCGGGCTTGCCTTTTCGGGTGTAGTGGCGGTAGATGCGCAGCCGATAAAAAACCCTGCGCAAAGTAGGAGGGCCAAAAACAGTGATATGACGCCGGTTGGTTTCATTTTTCACCATGTTTATTTATGTGACCATCATCGGATACCGCACCCTTCAGAAGCACTAAGGCGATTCGATGGGATCAAGATTCAATGCCGAGGCAATCTCGTTGGAAACCGATTCCACAAATGCTTCAAATTCCCGGCCAA
>JASFIA010000329.1:0-4085 GCA_050122915.1 Desulfobacterales bacterium
CCCTGCGCGGACGGGGCTCGGATATGGCAGAGTGCTGATTGTCATCGGCGGGAACCGATACGGGGGACGATGGGTTTTTGGCGGTTACCATTGAAGACACATCTCCACGAGAGTTGAGAGGGGCAGCCGTCGTTCCGCAACAATTTCGCTCGCCGGCACTTAATCAGTTGTCGGCATTTACGCTCGGATTCATTTGTCAACGGATGGCCAGTGGCAGCCGGGGTTTCCGCCGAGAAGGCTTTCACTGCAACGCTGAATGGCCAAATGGGCCCCGGAACGCCGAGGCGCACTTCCGGCGCTGGCAGGCGGCAGCGAAACCATCTACTTGCGGCTTAGCACAGAAGAGTAACCGCTTCAACCGTCATCAGTGCATGACATATTGATTTTTCAACGGAAACCTTCGACTATTAATTCTCAAAACACTGCTATTAGTGGCAAGGCAGTGGCATCGACACAACATGTGGGAAGGACGGAAATATCAATAGATTTCGAGAAGTGGCCCACAATAATCCTGGCAAACCGCTTCGAGACGGGTTTTCGTCCCCTCAAGAACACCGCCAACCGCGGAAAGGGCTTTTTCCGGTGTGTTGTTGGTTTCGCTCAAATGCCCCAACAGGACATGCCTAAGATTCTCATGATGAATTTCTTTGAGCAGACGTGCCGCATCCTCATTGGAGAGGTGACCCGACCGACCTCGAATTCTCTGCTTCAAGGGCCATGGATACGGCCCCTGCTCAAGCATGCGATGATCGTGGTTGGCCTCCAATAGAATCAGGGCACAGCGCTTGAGTTGCATCTTGACGTTGGCCGTTGCCACCCCGAGGTCAGTGGCGATACCGATATGGATGTCCCTGGAACCTATCGTGAAGCCGACAGGATCGGCTGCATCATGCGACGTCGCAAAAGGCGTAACGTCGAGGGATCCTATCGAAAAGGGCTTGCCGCTGTGGAAAGTCGTCACTCGATCCACTCTGCCCAGCTGGCGTCGCCCGGCCGCCAGGGTTTCTGGGCTCATATAAACGGGGATCTTCCATCGACGCGCGAGGACGCCGACCCCTTGCAGATGGTCCGTATGCTCGTGGGACACGACGATGGCCCCGATACCTTCACTGGAAAGATTCCGAGCGGATAGCCGTTTCTGAATCTCGCGGCCGGAAAGGCCCGCATCGACGATGATGGCGGTGGCACCGGAGGAGATGAACAGGGCATTGCCCCGGCTGCCGCTCGCCAGGGCGCAGAAGGTGATCGAGGGAGGGGGGGCGGCGATGGACGCATCTGGCAAACCGGCAGCAGTCGAGGTCATGGCCGTTCCGTGATTAGGGAGAAGCAGGTTGTTTGATCGGTTATCGACGGCCGGTATGGCCGAAGCCACCCGAACCCCGTTCGGTGTCGTCCAATTGCTCGACAACGATGGTACGGACCCGGGTGACCCGCTGAACCACCATTTGGGCAATGCGGTCGCCGCGCCGCACCGTGAAGTTCTCCGCTCCGAGATTGATCATCGGAATCATCACTTCGCCCCGGTAGTCGGCGTCGACGGTTCCCGGAGAATTGATCAGACCGATGCCATGTCTGGCCGCAAGCCCGCTTCGAGGGCGAATCTGCGCCTCGTAACCGGGAGGCAGAGAGATGGCAAACCCCGTGGGGATCACGCAGACACTGCCCCGGGTGATGACGACCTCCCCGGACACTGCGGCCCTGATGTCCATCCCTGCAGCCTGGGCGGTCATGTATTGCGGCAAAGGAATATCCCCGTCATCCTCTGGCCGGAGGCGTTGAAAGGCGAGGGTTGGCTGGTCAGCCATGGTCGACGGATCCCGGGGGACCGGGTTGGGACAGCCATTGCCCGTGGCTGTCGGCAATCAGCATCTTCTCAAACAGCGATGCCTCGGAGAAAGATCCCAGAGTCGTCAAAACGATCCGATTCTCGGCAAACAGCTCGCTGCTCAACGATAAGATATCCTCCGAGGTGACGCTGTCTATCTGACCAATGACCTCGTCGAGGGGGATGTGGCGGCCAAAATGAATCTCTCCTTGGGCAAGCCGCACCATTTGATTATCCGTGCTCTCGGCGGCCAGCAGGAGATTTCCTTTGGTATACTCCTTGGCATCCTGAAGTTCGGCATCACTGATGGGCTCAGAGCACAGCCGCCGCAGCTCACGAATCAGAAGGTCGGTGGTTTCTTTGACATTGCGTGGTTCGACACCCGCGTAAGCCCCGAACATACCCGTATCCTCATAGGAGGAAATAAAGGAATATACCGAATAGGCGAGCCCCCGCCGTTCCCGGATCTCCTGAAACAACCGGGAGCTCATGTTGCCGCCGAAAACGGTGTTCATGAGAGAAAACCCATAGCGGCGCGGATCGGTGGTGGCAAGCCCCCGGGTTGCCAGGCAGATGTGCACCTGCTCCAGCTGTCGGTGGTTGACATTGATGAAAGACCGGCATTCCGGAGCCTCGCGCTTCGGGAAATCGTCGCCCCGCTGGATCGTTTCGAATGCCGGCTGAATCAGTTCCACAATCTTATGGTGTTGGAGGTTGCCGGCAGCGGAGATGACGATGCGCTGAGGCTGGTAATAGCGGTGAAAAAACCCTCGAATGTCGTCGGCGCTGAAGCGGGAAATATTATCCGGTGTCCCGAGGATGGAGCGTCCTAATGGATTCTCACCCCAAAAGTTCCGCCCCGAGAGCATGTGAATGAAATCCTCGGGGCTGTCCTCAACCATTCCGATCTCCTGGAGAATGACTGGCCGTTCCCGGTCGATCTCCAACTCATCAAACAGCGAGTTGAGGAAGATATCGGACAAAATATCCACCATCTTGTCCAGGTGCGTGTCCATAACCCGGGCGTGATAGCAGGTATTCTCCATTGCGGTGAAGGCGTTCGTCTGGCCGCCGATGGCATCGAATTCCTTGGCGATCTGAAAGGCGCTCCTTAGGGTGGTGCCTTTGAAGATCATGTGCTCGATGAGGTGGGACAGGCCGTTTTCTTCCTGGGATTCGTCTCGGGCCCCGACATTCACCCATACCCCCATCGACACAGATCGCGCGTAGGGCATCTGCTTGGTCACAATGGTGATCCCATTGCGAAGGACTGATTTTTGAACCGCCATTCCCATAGCCCGGGCTATTTGGCTTCCTCCAACACCGCCTTGTGACTCAGACGAATCTTGCCATCCCGGTTGATTTCGAGGACTTTTACCTTGAGCTTGTCCCCCTCTTTGACGAAATCCGATACTTTTGTCAGCCGACGCGTAGACAACTGGGAAATATGGCAGAGACCGTCCGTACCTGGCATGATCTGGACAAAAGCCCCGAAATCCATTATCCGGACAACCGTACCGTTGTAAATTTTACCGACCTCCGGTTCCGCGACGATCTCGCTGATCCTCTCCAGTGCCGCATTGCCCTCTTCCTTCGACATGGCGGCGATCTTGACCAGTCCGGTATCGTCGATCTCTACCTTCGTGTTGGTTTCGGCCTGAATGGATCGAATCATCTTCCCGCCGGGGCCGATTATTTCGCGAATCTTGTCGGGATGGACGTTCATGGTCAAAATGGCCGGAGCGTGAGGGGATATTTTCCCTCTGGGTGCGGCAAGAACGTCATTCATTTTCCCCAAAATGTGAAGCCGGCCTTCCCGGGCTTGATCCAAGGCCTTCTGGAGAACCTCTCGGGGCAGTTCGAGAATCTTGATGTCCATCTGCAAGGCCGTGATGCCGTCTGCGGTGCCTGCCACTTTGAAATCCATGTCCCCGGTATGGTCTTCGTCCCCCAAGATGTCCGAGAGAATCACCACTTTGTCGCCTTCCTGGACCAAGCCCATGGCGATTCCGGCCACCGGATTCTTTATGGGAACGCCTCCGTCCATGAGCGCCAAGGTTCCGGCGCACACGGTGCCCATCGACGAGGAGCCGTTGGATTCCATTACTTCGGAAACCAATCGGATGGTGTAGTCAAAATCCTCCTTGTGCGGAAGGACCCGCTCGAGGGCACGGGTTGACAGACCACCGTGGCCGATATCCCGTCGGCTCGGCCCCCCCATCCGCTTTACCTCACCCACCGAATAGGGCGGGAAATTGTA
>JASFIA010000330.1:0-4073 GCA_050122915.1 Desulfobacterales bacterium
ATGCACACCGTGCCGACAAACCGGCTAATGGTCCTCCGGATATTGAGGTAGATATTCTCTCCGTCGCCGGGCATGCTATACTCTTTGCCGACGCCGGTGCCCAACTCGAATATGGCCAGGGCGACAGTGAAGGTGTTTATGGACTTGACGATCGCGGATATGATTTCCACCTCCCCCCGGAAATCGACTGGAAGAATTGATAGGTGCCAAGCCCGACGAGCATGGCGTAAATGGGTGGCGCTGTTGAATGTCTATGGTCATGGGGTCTCCTCGGGTTGACATCGAAAGGGCCGCAGCACACCGGCGGCGGTGACACCGCCCGGCAAGGCTAAGCAATTTGAGTGCCATCGGGAGGGTCATCGCTGTAACCGATTGAATCGGATCGGAAATATGATGTCGATGGGTCGACAGGGGCCGCGGGACCGTCCGCATGTTACAACCAATTGAAATAACATCGTAAATTTGTCATTCAGGCCACGGCCCTGAAGGATCGGCCCAACACCCCTCGGTATACAAACCGGCACCCTTTTCCATGGGAACGGTCGATCCGGATTCCCTGGCTATCCCCGCGCCACCGGATACCGTTCCCTGTCCTCCCAGTACTCGATCCCGCCGATCATGATTTTGACCGGACGCCCGAGGTTGCTGAGCTTGTAGGCCGCTTTGTCGGCACCGTTGCAGCCGGGACCCCAGCAGTAGACGACAAAGAGAGTGTCTGCCGGATAGGCGGCCATTGTTGTTTCGGTGATATCGGGATGGGGAATGTTGATGGCGCCGACGGCATGGCTTTTGGCGTAGGCTTCGGGGCTGCGGACATCGACCAGAACAAAGGCGGCTGACCCGTTTTGCAGGTCCGAGTGGACATCGGAGGGATCGGTCTCGAGGCCAAGTTTACGGCCCAGCAGCCGCAATGTCTCCGACCTGTCCAGGGGAGCGGTTTCGAAAACCTTAGACGGTGTCGTCATGAATGATCTCCTTCCGAATCAGTAGAATGAAGGCACGGCGAACGGGGGGACGACTCCGGCGCCCGACAGGGTTTTCACCGCAACGATCGGCCGGACATCGTCGACGGCTCCCCGACTGATAGACAGTGTCGCCCCGCAGGCCCGGGCATGAAAACGCATTCCCAGAACTGGATCGACGCGATGGCATGCCTCATGGGGTCAGGCATTCCACCCGCCGTCCACGTTCAAGGTGGCGCCGGTGATGTAGGTGGCATCCGGCCCAGCCAGAAACGCCACCGCCCCGGCGATTTCCTCGGGACGGCCGTAACGCCCCAGTGCTGTCAAAGAGCGCTGAAAATCGGCATGATCCCCGTCGGCAGGGTTCATGTCTGTGTCGACGGGGCCCGGCTGAACCGCATTGACCAAAATCCCCTTCTTCCCCAGATCTTTGGCCCAGCTGCGGCTGAATCCCGTCACAGCAAACTTCGATGCATTGTACACGCCCATGCCCGGAGCCGAGGCCCGTTCTCCCAGTACACTGCTGATGTTGATGATGCGGCTGCCGGACTTCATCACTGTTACCGCGGCGTTGGTAATCGCAAATACCGCACCGACGTTGATCCGCATTACCTGTTCGAAGTCTTCGGGGGCGATGGCGCCAATGGCGCCGCTTGTGAAGATTCCGATATTGTTGACCAGAATGTCCAGCTTCCCGAAATCCTCGACAACCCGCTCGACGACAGCCGGCAGAGTCTCCGGTTTCCCTGCATCGGCCGGATAGGCGCGAACCGCAGCACCGGCGTCAAGCAAGTCTATCACGAGAGCGTCGGCCGCGGAAACAGAGCTGTTGAATGTAAAAGCAACATGGGCGCCGTCCGCCGCCAAGCGGCGAACGATGGCTGACCCAATGCCTTTGGCGCCCCCGGTCACAAGGGCGACGTTACCCGACAATGGCGTGGTCATTGGCTTTCTCCTCAGAGTCACATAGACGGGGTGAACCGGTCGGGGTGCCGCCGGTCACTGGTTGCGGCCGGCCATGACGCCGCCGTCCGTGTCCCAAATGGCCCCGGTCACCCAACCGGCCTCCTCGGAGAGCAGAAAATCGATAACCCCCGCGACATCGTCGGCCTGCCCCACTCGGCCAATGGGATGAAACGCGTCGAACCCCGCCAGGGTATCTTCGATTTGGTCGGGCTCGATGAACTCACCGTAGATAGGGGTCACCACCACTGCCGGCGACACGGCGTTGACGCGGATGCCAAACTCAGCAAGCTCCATCGCCAAGTGTTGGGTCAATGCATGCAGACCCGCCTTGGCCATGGAATAAGCTGATGATGGGGTGGCTTTGATGGCCTGTTTTGCCCACATCGAACCGATATTGACGATCGCTCCACCGCCATGCCGTCTCATGTTCTCGGCCACCGCTTGGGTGATGAAAAAGAGACTTCGATTGAGGTCCATGTATTTGTCGTAGTCAGCCGTCGTGTGGTCAAGGAAGGGAACCGGTTTGAAGACGCCGGCCGCATTCACCAGGTAACGAATCGGCCGGGTCATTTTTCCGATGCGGTCGATGACGCTTTCCACTGCATGACTGTCGTAAAGATCCACGGGGACGGTTTCGACCCCTCCCGATCCCAGATCCCTCTTTGCGCGATTCAATTTCTCGACATTGCGCCCGAGCAGCAGCAAGTCGATCCCCCGTTTGACCAATCGCGCGGCAGATGCCTTGCCAATGCCGCTGGAGCCCCCGACGATGAGGGCGGTTGGGTTGTTGTCACTGTCCATATCGATCTCCTCTATCCGTCGACACGTCGATTTGCGTTTGAAGAAAGGAAGACGATGAAGGATGCCGCCCGAATATCCTCGGGTTTGAAACGAATAGAGCGACTAGAGGCAGATGCCATCAGCGTCTCCTGCATGGGGTTTTAAGTTGCCACTGGATACCCTTGAATCCTATCTATCGCTAGCCCGTTGTCAAATGGCTCTCCAGACCCACCCCTTCGGATAAAAGCCGTCGCCGACCGCGCCGTTGGGCTGGATTCGGCGTCACCCGACCTTGGAGGACATCGTCCCCCATGCCGGAAGCCCATCTCGGGGCCGGTTTCCGTATCGCCATCCATGGACAGCAGGTGTTGGATGTGGTACCACCATCACCCTTGGCGACAACGACGCCGAGTGCCGACCACGGAGAAAATGCCCGAGCCCACAGGCATCCGTCGTCACCCTCGTCCACGCAACCGCCCTATTGGCCATGGAATCGACCCGCCCCCTCAGCAATCGATGCAATCTCCCCCCATGGGAGATCAGCTCGCTGGCTTTCAACGAGAAGCCCTGCCCCCTGCGCATCCACGGTGTGCGATCCACCCACCGGCATTTTTTCAGCCAGTTGGACCGGCTGACCACCTGGGAGGAGCGCGCTCGAATTTACGAGGACTACATGGAGGTGGCCTTCCACCTGCACCAGTGGCGTGAAAAAGGCGATGACGGCGGCCAGCTGAGCCTGAAGAACAGCTACCTCAGATTTCTGAGGGGCTGGCTTTTCGATGCCAACTCCCCCGAGGGCGCCGTCATGAAAGGCTGGGTGGAAAGCCGGCTGGGCATCGCCCCCACCTATCACCGGCGGCCGATTTCCGGCCCGAACAGCGACGCCTATCTCGACTATCTGGGCGACCGGTGGAGGGGGGCCGCCCCCACCAACGCCATCCTCTCCCAGTTGGACCTTCTCTACGAGTTCGTCCAGTACGAACTTAAGCGGCGGTCGCCTGAACAATCCCATCTCGTCCTCTATCGGGGCGTCTACGACTTCGATGAACACGACGTCATCGCCAAAAAGGCCGGAAATCGAATGGTCATCCGACTCAACAGCTTGAATTCTTTCACCCGGGATTTCGAGCGGGCATGGGAGTTCGGGACAAGAATTCTGGAAGCGAGGGTTCCGATTCCAAAGGTATTCTTCGATGGTGCCTTCCTGCACGCCGGCATCCTCCAAGGAGAAGAGGAAGTCCTTGTCATCGGGGGGGAATACGATGTCCTCGTCCGCTGGTATTAGGAGACGGCCGTGACTCCGCCCCGATGGCAGGCCACCGAAGACCGGGCGAGAGCGGCGTTTCTGGGTGTGGCGATTGGTGA
>JASFIA010000331.1:0-4061 GCA_050122915.1 Desulfobacterales bacterium
ACCAAAATTTTCTGCAGCTGCTCCACCCGTTTCGGCGCGCCCCCCAACACCCACGTCTGTCCGGTCTGCCTGGGAATGCCGGGGGTGTTGCCGGTCTTGAACCGGCAGGTCGTCGATTTCAGTCTGAAGATGGCCCTGGCCACCGGGTGCCGGATCAATCCGGAAAGCCGGTTCGCCCGAAAGAATTATTTTTATCCGGACCTTCCCAAGGGCTACCAGATCTCCCAGTACGAACTGCCCATTGCCGAGGGGGGGCACGTGGACATCGAGGTTGGTGGGGAGTCCCTCCGGATCGGTATCACCCGCATCCACATGGAGGAGGACGCCGGAAAGCTCGTTCACGACCCGGACCACCCGGTCAGCCACGTGGACCTCAACCGGGCCGGAACGCCCCTGATCGAGATCGTGAGCGAGCCGGACATCCGATCTCCCGAGGCCGCCGGCGCCTACCTGAGAAAGCTCCGCTCCATCGTCCGCTACCTCGGCATCTGCGACGGCAACCTGGAGGAGGGCAGTTTCCGGTGCGACGCCAATGTCTCCGTCCGCCCCAAGGGGGCGGCGACATTCGGCACCCGGGCGGAGCTGAAAAATCTCAACTCCTTCCGGTTCGTGGAAAAAGCCATCCGCTACGAGATCGACCGACAGACAGAGCGCATCCTGGACGGCGGGTCCGTGATTCAGGAGACCCGCCTCTACGATGCCGAACGAAACCGGTCCTTTTCCATGCGGGGAAAGGAGGAGGCCCACGACTACCGGTATTTCCCGGACCCGGACCTTCTTCCCCTGGTCGTCGACCGGCAATGGATCGAGGACGTCAAGGCAACCCTGCCCGAGCTCCCCGACGAGAAGCAAAAGCGCTACGTCCATGCATTGGGCCTTTCGGCGGAAGATGCCGAGCGCCTCAGCGCCGTCCGGGAGCTGGCCGACTATTTCGAGGCCTGCCTTGAGGTGCATCCCCATGCCAAACCCGTCGCCAACTGGGTCCTAGGAGAGCTCTCGGCCCTCATCAACGCCCGGGGCGTGGCTCCCCAGGAGGCCCCGGTGGGGCCGGAGCAGCTGGGGGAGCTGCTGGCCCTGATCGAGAAGGGGACCATCAGCGGGAAAATCGCCAAGACCGTCTTTGAGGAGATGGCGGACAGCGGGAAGCGGGCTATGGCCATCGTCGAAGAGAGGGGACTGGTCCAGGTCAGCGATGCCGGCGCCATCGAGGCCGCGGTATCCGCCGTCCTCGACGCCCACCCGGACGAAACGGCGGCCTATCGGGGCGGAAAGACCAAACTGATCGGCTTTTTCGTGGGCCAGGTGATGAAGGAAACCCGGGGCAAGGCCAACCCCAAGCTGGTGAACGACCTGCTGCGGAAGCTGCTGGCTTCCAAGTAGTGAGCTGCCCGGCGGTATTCCCGCGGGCTTGGGCGGCCAGGAATGGCGGTTTCGGAAATGAAAGAGCCGGGAGGGTTTCCTCCCGGCTCTTTGGGTGTTTCAGTTAGCGGCTAAGCGAATTGAGTGCTTAGAAGCTCAGGCTGAAGCGAGCACCCAGCTCGAAGGGATCGTCCTTGTTGTCGCCGTCCAAAGAGGTGGCGTCGTCGGCAAACAGGTAGGCGCCGACCAGATCCAGGTTCAGACCTTCGACGATCATGTAGGTGGCCTTCACGTCGATTTCAAGACCCAGCTCGTCTTCGCCGTTGTCATCGTCCTTGGGCAGTGCAGCATACCAGGCGTCGAAGGAAAGTTTCAGTTTGTCCATGGGCTTGAGGCCCACACCCAGGTTGACGGCCCAGATGTTGGAGATCTTGTCGCCGGGGGCGCCGGCTGAGGCCTGCTGGTCCATGATGCCCAGACCCATGATCTCCGCCCAGTAGTAGGACTGGCCGAACAGAGGAACGAAGGCTTCCAGGTCGTCGTCGTTCGCAGAACCGTCGCCGGAGGCGTAGAAGGCTTCGCCGTGGATGTCGCCGGAGCCGAAGTTGAAGGAAGCGCCACCCGCCAGCAAGAAGGCGGAGATGTCGAGGTCGTCGTCGACGGGATCGTCCACGTCGTCAATTTTGCCGCCCTGGTAGATACCGGTGAACCAGAGGCCGAGAACGTCGAAGGCGGCGTCGAAGTCGAGACCGACCATGTAGGAGCTCACTTCTTCGGCCTCAAGTCCGTCGGGCCAATAGGTGATCTCATCGTCGGCGAAGTCGGTGCTCAGGTTGTCGCTGTAGTACCACAACAGATAGGGCTTCAAGGTCATGCTGTCGCCGAAGGCGATGGTGGGCTGGATGCCCAGAAGATCGAAGTCCTCGTCGTTGTTTTTGTTGTTGGTGGAGTCGCCCTCATAGGCGCGCACCCAGTAGGCGCCCATGGTGAAAGCGTCGCTCGCCTTCCAGAGGGCCACGACACCGGCGGCGTCGTCGTCGAAGACGAAGCCACGGGACTGCACGAAGCCCTGGACGCCCATGCGGAAGTTGAGGGCCCCCATGGTCCAGTCGGCGTAGGAGTTCTTAATTTGGATGTCCTTGCCATCGGCGCCGATGTCACCCCAGCCGTCATTATCCTCGCCCCACGTGGCATTGTACTCGAACTTGTTGATGAACTTGAGGTTGTCGTTCAGGATGGCGGTGTAGTAAAGACGGGTACGGGTGTCGACCCGCTGGAGATCGGACTCGTCTTGCTTGTCATTTCCGGAAAACTGGTTCTGGGAGACGAACCGGGTCCGCCAGTAGCCGCCGAAGACGTTCTCCAGGGCCGCAGCGGGCATGGTGAAGGCCGCCACCAGAACGATGGCCAAAGCCAAAATGGAAAGCTTTTTCATTGAGATTTCCTCCTTAACGTGCCGCCAGCCCCTCCTATAGAGCCGGCAACGGGTTGACCTAATCCTAAGTAATTGTCTCCTAAGAAATGCCGCCGGTGATCAATCGGCGCCTGAATCCTTCCACCTCCTTTCCGGCCGTGGCGTACCCCACCTCTACCAGGGGATACCGGTCAGCAAAACCCTTCTAACAGCCGGTTTCCGGCAAGTCAAGGGAAATATTCAAGAAAAAATCCTTGATTATCTTGGGGTTGCGGATTCATCCACCACAAGATATGCCGCGAGTCGAGCTGCTCCAGCGTATCCTCGACCTTTTTTCAAAAAAGCTTTAATCCGGGACGTCCCGGTGCTATAGAACGCAACCGACGGTTTACCGATGGAAAATCAACCGGTTTTGAACGGAAATCACCATAAAAGAGGTGGGTTATGACCCAGATGGCAGAAGCCTTCACCCGGGCGTTGACCGTAGCGATCACGATCCTACTGCTCTGGATGCCGCCGGCGGCATGGGCGGAGGCCCAGACGGTGTTGCTGGTTCCCTTCACCATTTTTTCCGAAAATGAGTTGTCCTTTCTTCAAAAGGGCATCCAGAGCATGCTGGCCACCCGGCTTCAGCGGGATGGGGCTCTCGATGTCATAGAGGTGGCGCCGGAGGACCCCGCCCTGAAAGGCCTGTCCGACGGTGTGGACGACGCGGCCGCCGCCGCCCTGGCGGACCGGTTCGAAACGGACTTTGTCGCCTTCGGCACCGTCACCATCCTGGGGGAAAGCATCAGCACCGATGCCAAGCTCTTCGAGGCGGCCACCGGGGAGACCCGTGTCGCCTTCAGCGCCGCAGGGAAATCCCAGGGGGATGCCATCCTTCACGTCAACGCCTTTGCCGAGGAGGCAAACAACAGCCTTTTCGGCACCGGTTCGACGTCGGTGGCGACCGGGGCCGTCCAGCCGGCCCCTCCCCAGGCCGGCGGCCAGGTGCCTGACGCAGCCTCCCGGGCCAACCCGGAGGCCTTGTACCGGCGGGAGCTGGGGGTCGGCATTTCGGAGGTCCCCACCGGATCGGAACCCGCCGCCCTGTTGTGGAAGAGCGGCAACTTCAAGGATCGGATTCACGCCATCGCCGTCGGGGATGTGGACGGGGATCAACAGGTCGAAGTGGTCATGGCCGGCCGGGAGACGATTTACGTCTACCGGATGGAGGCCGGCGGCGGCATGCAGCGGGTGAGTGAGATACCCCTGGACCACTGGGTGACCGTTTTCGGCGTCGACACCG
>JASFIA010000332.1:0-4061 GCA_050122915.1 Desulfobacterales bacterium
ACGAGAAAATCATAGGATTGAAACCGGCGTTGACAAGGGGGCGTCAGGGAGAGGTGTCTGCCGGCAGGGATGAATTGCCCGGACGGGTGAGAAGCATTTGGACGTCTCCCAGTACCCGTTCGGCGA
Organism: Desulfobacterales bacterium; assembly: GCA_050122915.1. GTDB lineage: Bacteria > Desulfobacterota > Desulfobacteria > Desulfobacterales > UBA5852 > CALNZV01. The sequence continues at coordinate 127 of JASFIA010000332.1, forward strand.
ATCCGGCCTCGCAGCTGGACAGGTAGTAGAGCCATTTTCTTCTGAAGGTCTTGTCGAAGCCCAGATCGGCCACCCGCTCTTCCTTTTCCACAAACCGCTGCCGCCAGTGCCGAAGGGTTTTCGCATAATGGATGCCGATATTTTCGAGCCGCTCGACCGTCAGGGCCGAATGGTTCGCCATGGCCTGGGTCAGGATGGCGACCGATGGCAGAAGTCCTCCCGGGAAGATGTGCTTTTGGATCCAGTCGACCTCCCTGCGGTACCGGTCGTAATCGGGATCCGGGATGGTGATGGTCTGGAGGGCCACGAGGCCGTTGGGGGCCAGCAGCCGGTCGCAGGCGCTGAAGAAGGTGCCGAAGAACCGGTGCCCGACCGCCTCCAGCATTTCAATGGAGACGATCTTGTCGAATCGACCCCTGAGCTTGCGGTAATCGATCAATCGAATGGTGATACGATTCGAAAGACCAGCCGCTCGGACCCGCCGGGTGGCCTCCAAGTGCTGTGCCCTGGATACGGTGATGCCGGTGACCCGACAGCCCGTTCGACGGGCTGCCTCGATAGCGAATCCACCCCACCCGCAACCGATGTCGAGCACATGGTCCCCGGGTTGGATTCGGGTCATTTCGATCAGGCGCCGGATTTTGTTGATCTGTGCGGTTTCGAGGGAATCTTCCGGGGTTTCGAAAAGGCCGCAGGAATAGAGCATGGTGGGATCGAGAAAGGTCTTGAAGAACGCATTGCTCAGATCGTAGTGGCGGCGGATGTTTCGCCGGGTGCCTGGCAGGGTGTTGCTCCTGGCCAGGTGGACCGCCAAATCCACCGCTTTGGCGAGCACGGTGGAACGGAAGCGACCGTCTTTGATGGTCTCCCGGTTTCGGATGAAAAAGCGGACGACGCCGGTGACGTCATCGCTCTCCCATTCCCCGGCCATGAACGCCTCTCCGAAACCGATGTCTCCGGCGGTGGCCACCCTCCAAAAAAAGCCGTAATCGTTGATACGGAGGATGACCGGCCGATCCGACCGGAGGTCGCCGAAAGTCCGGCTTTCATGGCCTGGCAGGATAACTTTCAGACTCCCGACCCGGGCGGCTTCGAGCACCCTAAACACCATTTTCATGCACTGCCGCTGGATTGGGGTTGGTGGATTTCGTTTTATGGTATTGGGGCTGACGGGGATGGGTTTGGGGTGGTAGGTCAACTGCCGTTGAAATTTGAGCCGGGCGGCCTGCCAGTAGATGCGGGGGATGCTCAGGTGAGGGATCAGGGGCTGGGACGCCATTACTTTGAGGTGGGTGAGGGGCTTTAGGGGAACGGGGGTACCCTTCAACCGGGCGTCGAAGGCCAGTTGCTGATCCCGCCACAACTCGATGCGGATGTCCAGTTCGCGGCGGATGTCCCCGAAAGAGAACCGGTAGATGCCCTCCACGCGGTTGAAGGGGGATACGTGGAACTGTTTCCGGGCCTCGAAAGTGGCTGGGAAACCGCTGCCGTTGGGGTTGGGCAGCACGTAGACGTGGCGTTCACCGAACGTGTTGTTGACCTCGACCACCGCAGCAGCGAACCGCTCCCCGGCGTCGAAACAATAGTAGAAGCTCACCGGGTTGAAGACATAATTGAAGTACCGGGGAGAGGTGACCAGAACGATTCGACGGAGGGTGGTTTCGGGGAGGTCGGCCTCGACCAGCCGCTTTAGTTTGTCTGGAATGGTTCCGGGACCCTGATCGAGATAGTCCCTGTCGTTGATGGTCGCCGGTCTGAAACGATTGTAGCCGAACAAGGGCAGACGGCGGTCGAGACGGTCGAGGTCACCCAGGTCAATCCCGTAGACATAGAGCCGGTATCGGAGGTGGTGATAGACCGGCTGGTGTCGGGTGTGATCGATCCAACCGGTGTACATCATCGAATTCATAGGCTGATTCCAAAAGCTTCCGCCACTTGTACGGCGGATCTGACGGCATCTTCATGAAATCCGTAGCCGAAGTAACTGCCGCAGAAGTATGTCCGGCCTCGGCCGTTCAATTGGGGAAGCCGCTTTTGCGAGTCAATGGCATCGAATGTAAAAATGGGGTGAGTCAGCCCAATGTCAAAGACGGTCTGCTCCCGAGGAATCGGCCGGGACGGATTGAGGGTTACACAATAGTCGTGCCGGGCCGTCAGGCGCTGAAGGCGGTTCATGTGGTAGGTCAGGGTGGCCGGGGTTTCGGGGCCGCTTTCCGCCTCTCTCATGGAATTCCATGAGGCCCATGCCCTGCCGCTGGGAGGCATCCAGGACGTATCGGTATGGAGCACGACCCGATTCGGGGCATAGGTCCATGCGGAAAGGATCGATTTTTCGTCTTCACCGGGGTCTTCCAGGAGTTGGAGAGCATCGTCGCCGTGAACGGCGATGATCCCGCAGTCGAAATGGAGGCGAGAACCGTCGGGCATTCGAACCGCCATACCCCGTGCCGTTCGCTTGACCGACCTCACCGGCGTGGATGTCATCACCTTGCCCGTGAACCGCTCCAGAAAGGCCTTGACATAGGTACGACTGCCCCCGGGGATATAACGCCACTGGGGTTGGTCTCGGATGCTGAGGAGTCCGTGGTTGAAAAAAAACCGCGCGAAAGTCTCCATGGGGAAACGGGCGGCGTCCATGTCCTTGGCTGACCAGATCGCCGCCACCATGGGGAAAATGTATGCGGTTTTGAACAGCAGGCCGAACCGGTGCCGGTTGAGAAAGTCTTCAAGGGAGACGCCCGCAAGCTCGCCCCTCCGGAAACCGACTTTCACCAGCCGATTGAAGTGGATGATGCTGCCCAGCATGACCAGAAACCCGGGGCGCAAAAGGTTCCTCCTCTGGGCAAAGAGGCTGTCCAGGCTCTGGGTAGCGTACTGAAGCCCGCTTTGGCGGCAGGTATAGCTGAAGGACATGTCGCTCGGGGCGGTGGCCACCTCCAACTGGGCCAGGAGTCGGTTCAATAGGGGGTAGGTGCGGTCGTTGAAGACGATGAAGCCGACGTCCACCGGGGTGCCCGCATCAGGTCCCGACGGGACGGTCACCGTCTTGGTGTGGCCGCCGATCCAGTCGTTTTTTTAGATAAGGGTCAACCAGTGGCGGCCACTCATGAGGTGGGCGGCGGTGATGCCGGCAACGCCGCCGCCGATGACGGCGATCTCCATCACTGTTGGCGGTGACATGGCAGACTCCCGTGTGTTTTGGCTGCCGATGGCCCGGCGTGGTCCCCCCGTTTCGCCATCGGCGGTGACCTGGGGACGACAAGGCCGGGGTTTTGGGTTTAATATCATATTGTGTGGGCAAATCAACCGCTCCCGATGGACTTTTTCTGGCTGACCTTCCCGTCTCCGATCGGCTTTAGGGTTTGACAGGGCGCTGCTTCCTGTTTAAAGACCAAACGGATGCAGCTGAAACCGTGAGTGTTTATCCATTATTTCCCAGGAGAATAAAATGCTCCACCATATCGTTCTTTTCAAGTTCAAACCCGATGTCGACGAGGCGGCCGTCAAGGATCTCGAAGATCGTCTGGACGCCCTTCCCAATACCATCAAGGAAATACAGACCTATGAGTTCGGAAGAGATATCGTTCGGTCGGAGCGCTCCTACGACTTCGCTCTGGTATCCGGATTTGCCAATTTGGAGGCCATGAAACGCTATCAGGTGCACCCCGATCACCAGAAGGTCATCGACCTTGTCCGCGCCCTCTGCGATGACATCAGGGCCGTCGATTTCGAAACCGGATACTAGCGAGTCCGCGAAACCGCTCGGAGCCGGCCGATCGAATCTTTCACCGGTTCTCTGCTTCACCCAAGGGATTAGGGAGGATCCGCCGTGATTGCTGCTACCGAGGTCACCAAGGCCATCGATCCGGCCAACGGGCAAACGATTGGCGCCTCCCCGCTGGATAGCTCCGATCGCCTTCCAGCCCTCGTTGCTG
>JASFIA010000333.1:0-4049 GCA_050122915.1 Desulfobacterales bacterium
TACCACGCTGCGATCAGCCGTGCCACGAAGGTACCGACGCCCGTCCGGGTGTTGGGTCGGTCGTGGCATTTTTTTTAAGGGAGGAACAGATGAAACGCAGACTTTGGCTGGTTGCGGCGCTCATTGGCATGGGGTCCTTGGCGGGTTCGGCCATCGCCCATTTTGGAATGGTCATTCCAGCAGACAACATGGTGATGCAGGGGGAGGCGAGGGAGATTCGGCTCGTCTTGAGCTTTTCCCACCCCATGGAAATGGTCGGCATGGATATGGCGAAGCCCCAGCGGTTTTCGGTATCGACCGACGGCCGTGTGGAAGACCTCTTGAACGGGCTGGTCGAGACGACGGTAATGGATCGCGGGGCATGGGCTGTCGACTATCGACTGAAGCGGCCGGGTGGGTACGTTTTTTGGATGGAGCCTAACGCCTATTGGGAGCCAGCAGAAGATGCCTACATTGTTCACTACACCAAGACCGTCGTTGCGGCTTTCGGGGACGACGAGGGCTGGGATACGGAGCTGGGTCTCAAAACCGAGATCGTGCCCTTGAGCAAGCCGTTCGGGCTCTACGCCGGAAACACCTTCCAGGGCATCGTGAAAATGGATGGGGTCCCGGTACCCTATTCGGACGTTGAGATCGAATTCTACAACGAAGACAAATCGGCTGCGGCGCCGACCGACTACATGGTCACCCAATCGGTAAAGGCAGACGGCAACGGCGTGTTTACCTACTCGGTTCCCGCTCCCGGCTGGTGGGGATTCGCCGCCCTCAACACCGCCGATTTCAAGCTCAAAGCCGGCGGGGAAGACAAGGACGTTGAATTGGGAGCGGTGATCTGGGTAAAGTTTGAGCCTTGGTCAACTCCCTAAGGACCGCGATCCCATTCGGGCTTTTCGTCGGTCTCCGGAATCTGCCGGAGATCTTGGCCATACGGGGGGCAAAATGCACATTTCCGAAGGAGTACTGTCGGGTCCAGTCCTGTTGTCGGGGGCGGTCTTAGCCGCTGGGGGCACGGCGGTGGGGCTCAAGACCCTCGACTACGACCGGATCGCCCGTGCGGGGATTCTTTCGGCGGCCTTTTTCGTGGCATCCCTGATTCATGTGCCCGTCGGTCCTTCAAGCATCCACCTCATTCTAAACGGTATCGTCGGATTGATTCTCGGGTGGGGAGCTTTCCCGGCAATCCTGGTGGCGTTGCTGCTTCAGGGAATCTTGTTTCAATATGGGGGCATCACCACCCTGGGGGTCAACACCCTGATCATGGCGGTTCCGGCAGTGATCTGCTATTATCTGTTTTCACCCTTTCTTCGGGGGCGGCCGGCAATCGCCGCCGCCGCCGCCTTCGGGTGCGGAGTCCTCTCCATCGTTTTAGGGGCCGTCATCGTCGGCCTTGCCCTCGTGTTTTCCGAGGAGGGGTTCTGGGCGGTATCCGGAGTGGTGGTGACGGCACACATTCCGGTCATGGTGATCGAGGGCATCATCACGGCCTTCTGCGTCGGTTTCCTGCGTCGGGTGTATCCGACGCTCCTGCCCGGCCTGTCGGAACCTCCCCAGCCCGATGAGAGGAGTGCGTCATGACGGATCATCCGCCGTCTCCCCGCCTAAGTTTCCTGTGGGTGCGGGTCTTTGCGCTGGTATTTCTGTTGCCCACCGGGATTTCCGCACACAACGTCATCGTCTTTGCCTGGGTGGAGGGAGACCGGGTGTTCACCGAAAGCAAATTCAGTGGCGGGCGGATGGCCAAGAATGCCCCGATCGAGGTTTTTGATTTGGAGGGCAATCGGCTTCTTGAGGGACGCACCGATGACGACGGGCGTTTCGACTTTCCCGTGCCCGGGCCGATGGGACTGCGGATCGTGCTCTCGGCCGGCGAAGGCCATGGAAACGAATGGATCCTCGAGAAGGATGAAATCATCGAGGCTGCCGGCGGTGAGGGGGCCACGATGGATTCCGCCCTCCCCCCTCCCTCCCCCACCACCATCGCCAGGGGACCGGATGAAGTGAGCCCCCGCGACGATGACCGGCTCCCGGCACTGGTGGAAGCGGCAATCGACCGCAAGCTGACGCCGGTTCTTCGGCAGCTCCGGCAGATGAATGAACGGCTGAACAAGCCTTCCCTCAAGGACATTGTCGGGGGAATCGGCTATATTGTGGGGCTTGTGGGCATCGCCGCCTACATTGCCTCCAGACGCCGGAGAGGATCTTCCGGGAAATGATACAGGAGCCCTTCGCCGTTGGTCACTCGGCGATTCACCGGCTGGACCCAAGGGTTCGGCTGACGGCCGCATCGGTCTTCTCGGTTACAATGGCCCTTTTGAATCAGCCCTCGGCGATGCTTCTCGGTCTGATGACCGCCTCTGCGCTGGTGACCCTGGCCCGTCTGCCCCTCGGTCGGGTGCTGCGACGCCTCGGTGTCCTCCTTGGGTTTCTGGCTCTATTATGGCTGGTGCTGCCCATCACCGCAGGCGGTGGTGTCGTCACCCGCCTCTGGGGGGTTCCCATCGGAGAGCGCGGACTGGTTATGGCGGCCGGCATCAGCATCAAATCCATCGCCATTCTCCTGGGGCTTATGGCAATGGTGGCCACCATGCCGGTGGCCACCCTGGGCCACGCCATGGGACAACTCAAAGTGCCCCCCAAAATCGTCTATCTGCTTCTCATGACCTATCGCTACATCTATGTTATAGAGGTGGAGTATCGGCGGCTGGTGGAGGCGATAAAGATTCGCGGTTTTATACCCCGCCAACGGCTGCATACATACAGGACCGTTGCCTATCTGGTGGGCATGCTGCTGGTGCGGGCCGCGTTAAGGGCTGATCGGGTTCACCACGCCATGGTCTGCCGGGGGTTCCATGGTCAGTTTTTCACCATCAGGTCCTTTTCCATGGATCGTGCAAGCGCGGCCTTTTTGATCGTCGTCTGCAGTGTTGTTCTCCTCATGGGAGTCATGGAGTGGGGCGCTTTGACGGACTGGCCATGGCCGAGGATCCGGTAAAGGAATGCCAATGCATGCGAATGCACCGATTCTTCTGGTCGCCTCGGGCACCTCTTCCCGGGCCGCCCCAACTTACGGGCTTCTCGAGAATGCTTGCCGGGCGCGGTTTCCGGACCGCGACATTTACTGGGCCTTTTCCTCAGACCGGGTCCGTGAACTGGCATTAGAGCGCAGCGGTGCGGCGCTCCCCTCGCCGCCAGAGGTGCTTGATTCCCTGTCCGGATCCGGTCACCGGGAGGTTGTGGTTCAACCGGTGCATCTGATCTGCGGGGAGGAATTTCATCACGTGGTTCGTGCCGGACGGGCAGCCGAACTGTCGGTTCGATTGGGAATGCCCTTGATATCAGGACCCGATGACATTTCGGGCATCGCGGCCGTGGTTGCCGGGTCCGCCGATCCGTCCCCGAACGCAGCGACACTGGTGGTGGGTCATGGCACTCACCATCCGTCTGGAATGGTTTACGACCTTCTCGGGCGGCATTTGCAGGATCGCCTCGGGGACAAAATTCGAATGGGGGTGTTGACCGGCCATCCGGACATCGACGCTGCCATTTCCGGCCTGGCGTCCGGCGGCTTCCGGCGGGTTAGACTGATTCCGCTGATGCTGGTCGCCGGGGCCCATGCCCGGAAAGACATCGACGGGGATCGTGAGGGCAGCGTGCGCCGCAGGCTCGAGGCGAAAGGCATTACGGTGGAAACTTGGCTGACGGGCCTGTTGGAGGAACCGGCCGTGGTCGGCATTTTCTGCGATCATTTGGCCAACGCCATGGCGTCGAAGGCCTTCGGGAATGAATGACCGTGGCTGAGGAGAGGCGATCGCCGAGATCCAATGGAAACGATGCGGCTGGCAGCGGCCGGGCGCCCTTGATCCGGCTTCGGGGGATTACCTATTCCTACGACGGCGGCCGGAGCATTCTCGACAGCTTGGATTTCGATCTTTTCCCGGGAGATCGCATCGGCCTGGTCGCCCCAAACGGGTCCGGAAAGACCACCCTTTTCCACATCATAATGGGGCTTCTCAAGCCTCAGAGAGGCTCCATCGAGATCTTTGGCAAAA